>JABWCG010000003.1 GCA_013359225.1 Candidatus Buchananbacteria bacterium
TATTCCGTCGCACCAATGATTTCGTTGTTAGTCAGGCTAACTTCAGTTGGCGACAAAGCCTGCGCCCAAAGAGTGAGGGTTTGTCCGTCACCGGGGATAAACGCTGGCAAAATAGCGATGTCAAAACCACCGCCAGTGCCATCAACCGCAATGACTTTACTGGTACCAAACTGCCAAAGCAGATACGCACCGCTGACAAACTCCTGGCGCTTGTACATCACCTTAGGTTTGCTTGTATCAAAACTACCGTTAACCCAGGGATAGTGCTGCCAAGCCAACTCATTGGTGGTTGGCGCACCAAAGTAAGCCGGACCATCCACCTGACTGGTGTAGTACCAACGAAAACCGCCCTGCAATAAAAACGCCTGGCCAACATCAGGGTTGTCGATGATGGCAAAGTATTCATTATTGCTATTGCGGAAATCCTGGATGGTCACATAGAACCGGCCATCTTGACTGTACCAGTCATGGACATAGGCTCCTCCTCCGTTATCGAACGGATTGCCGACGACGGAAGAAAATTGGTTGTAACACGAAACAATCCGCTGATTGACCGTGCCATCGGAGAGTTGTCCGGGTAAAACCGTGGTGGCCAGATGATCGGCAATGAACAGAGAAGGTTCGAGGTAATTCTCTGGCCATACTGACTGAGAAGCATACCCTTTTGCCCACGCCGGATATTGACCAACTGACACTCCATAGGAACCATTGTAGACTCCAAAGTGTAAGTGGTCAGACCAGCAAGAAGCGCTGATTACTTCTCCGATCTTTTGGCCAACATTAACCCATTGACCCTCAGTAATACCAACAGGCTTGGTATGGCCGTACAAGGTGCACACCTTTTTGCCATCAGGCAACATATGCTCAATGATGATGAGATAGACCCAGTTATCCACACAAGTACCTCTTGCTTGAGCAAACATTACCTTACCATCGGCCGCGGATTTGACACTTGTACCTGCCACAACACAAACATCTTCTGCTACATGTTTGCCGGGTTTACCACCGACAGGGAAAGCGGCATTCAAACCACCCCACCCCAGACAACCCACTTGGTAATCTTCAAGAGGATACTGGAAACTGAATGCAGTTTGAGCCAGTGAACTTTGTGTAACCACGAATATCATAGTCACTGTCACCAAAATGATGCTTCGATACTTCATGATTCAATCCTCCTACTAGTTGTAATGAACATCACTTCCTCTCCTTCAAAGAGGTAGACTTTCCACCATGGAAAGCTTTTCTAAAGAAAAAACATAGCATTACATCCTTAGAAAAAATTTCCAGGGTTTAAGTCGCTATGTTGATCTAAATTTTTTTAAATTGTTGTAATTAACCTTTCAATGATATTAATATTTTCATCAATCTTATTAAACGCCGTGATTTCAATAACGAGGTCCTTAATTCTAAATACATATATATCAGTTTCAATAATACCTGGGAAATCTATGAATTTACTTACTTTCAATTTTCCCAGCATAACTGTTTCTGGAGTCCGCTCATTAAATAAATTTATAGTCTGGGAGTTATAATAATTCTCCAAATCTAATAAATTTTCGTTTTTATAGATAGTTATAAAAATATCTCCAAAATATTTAAAACCAAATTTATCAGGTATACCCACTTCTTTATTATTAGGGGCTAAGCTGATTCTGTTGTCATCTAATAAAAAAATTTTCCAATTCTCCGGATACTTAAACTCAAACCCATACTCTTCATTCCGATACGTTTTCCAATCTGAAGTGTCAATCTCTTCAGTAGTGGTGGCAGTATTAACATTTTCATTCTCAACTTCTGATTCTTCTGGAACAACGCTGGTGTTTTGATTTGTCTGAGGTTTACTAAGACAACCAGTTAAAACCAGGGTAGTTAGGATTAAAATTGTGAGTAAATATTTTTTCATCTTATTAAGCTAATAGCTTCTTACCAGAGTCATAGGCTCAACATAGCGCGAAAAGCTCATACGACCCTGGTAGCAAACTACTAGTAAGTCACTGCCTCGAGTAACTCACACTCCAAAGTATTACCATTGGGTAGTTTTACTGTCACCCGATCGGGATAACTATGCCCTAAAATTGCCTTGGCAATCGGCGACAAATAGGAAATTACGCCTTTTTTCGGATCACCTTGCGGCAGCTCAACAATTTCAAGGCGCTTCACTTCACCATTTAATACCACTAGCACCGTATCGCCCACTTTAATTTTATCACCTTTCTTGATCATAGTCTCCCGCCTAAATTTTTAGATTAATAAACTTTTTTTAAGATTTCGTTTAATATAATTTCTGCCCCAACCTGTTTTAAAAAACTTTTCCCTATTTTTTGCATCAATTTCAGCTAAATATGCCTCATAATAAACCAACGTTAGAGGTATACGATTTTTAGTTGCAAGAGATTTACCATTATTATGTTCATTAAAACGTCTTTGTAAATTTTTTGTATACCCGATATATAATTGGCAATCTTTCAAACTTTTTAGAATATAGACATAAAACATATCTAAAAATTTGGGCGGGTAAAATTCTCTTACCAGAGTCATAGGCTCAACATAGCGCGAAAAGCTCATACGACCCTGGTAGCAAAATTCTACCTTCAGACTTATCAACAGATTTTTGCGACGGCTCTTTAAAGTGACGGCGCAACTTTTTATTTTTAAAAAAATATCTACCAATCGGCATTTCCGAGGTAGATAGTTGTAAGGTTCTTATTTAATTTTTAATTTTTGCGACGGCGCATATATGTGCGACGGCTTTATTTCTGTTATTCAGTATAGCATGTCAAACAATGTTGTCAAGACTTTTTAACAAACTTTTGATACTCTTCATCTTCGTCAATCATCTTTTCAATCATCTCACGCAAAAAGTCAGCCTTTGATATTTTAGTATTATGGGTTCGCCAATGCAAATACCGTTCAATCCGAGAAGTAATACGTAAAGTAAATTTAATATTAGGAACTTCACGGCCTTCGCCGCGTTCAACCTGTGCCAAGAACTCAGTGATTATTTTTGATAAGTTACCTTCAGTATAATATTCAAGATTCAATAATTTTGAAGCGTCCTTGTTTTTTTTCAGATGCAGTAAATTTTTATTGATCGGCCGCGTCTTGTCCGACAAATATAACACCGGCTTCTTATGCGCCAAAGCAATGGCGATCAAATAGCCACTTTCCGGCAAGTAACTAGTACCTTCAATAATCAAACCGTCCATTCGCTCAAGCATTCCTTCGCCGGCCTGATCCATGCGGTCCAAGTCGGCGCCGGAAAAACCTTTCAAGTGCGAACTGATCAAATTACTCATCACCAAAACTCCGGTTTCCGAAAGCAAATCCATAATCCGCGAAAAGCGTTTTTGTAATTTATCTTCGGCCTGATTGTCGGCAGTAAAATAAATTCTCATTACAGCGTTTCTCCCGCCAAATCTTTAAACATTAGTTCTTTGATTTTCTTTGGCTTATCGGCCTGGGTTAACGACCACATTAACTTTAATACGGTTGATTCCCAGCCCATATTATTAACTAAAATCAGATTGTTTGAAATAATCATCGGCTGATTTGATTGTTTGGTCCAAATCACTACCGGCTTGTCAGAAATGACTTTATCAAGAAGGAAAATTAAATTGCGGGGCAAGCTTTGATTGTTGCCCGCGTTAATGACAACGCCATCCCGATCGGCTAGGCGCTTATTCAAACTTTTTAAATCTAAAACCGGATTAATGTTGATAATCTCAATATTGCTATTTAAATTTTTAGATACTTGCAATTTGGTTTTAGCGGTTAAAATATTTTTTTCAAAAATTCTAATGCTAAAATCAATGCGCCCCAAAATTCCGCTTGGAGGTGCATTAAAAACATTTAGTGACTCTTCTGTCGTTAAAAATGACTGATTTGCTCGCAGTAACCGGTTACCAAACATCAGCGCCACTTCACCAAAACTATAATTGGCGGCCTGGCAGGCGTTAATGATATTAGCTCTGATTTCCGGGTTTTTACCATCTAATCTTTTCTGATAGGGTCCCGTGATAATAATCGGCTTAGTGAGATTTTGCAGCAAGAAAGATAAAGCTGACGCCGTATACAAAATGTTATCAATATCATGTAAAATCACAAAACCATCGGCCTGGCTGAACCGTTGAGCAATTTCGTCGGACAGCTTTAACCAAATTGAAGGTGTAATATCCGAAGAAGGTTCGTTAAAAACAACCACTGGTTCAACATCGGCAATAATGCCAAGCTCAGGCATTGACGTAAGCCAGTCACGCTTTTGCAAAATTGGCAGATCGCTTGCCACTAATAAATAAATTTTTTTACGAGTTTTTATCATACTTTTAAAGCGCCGTCGCATATTGAAAGCCGTCACCATTATTGTACCACTTTTAACCTTTAAAAAACAAACCCCAAAGCTTTGATAAAGCTTGGGGTTAAGCGGTGTTGTCGGCCTCGGACTCATGCGTCAACAGACGCGGCGGCCGAAGAACAATCTTGCGGTTAAGGCCAAACGACCGGCGCTCATAAAAAATGTGCCCCTCAAAGGTCTTTTCCAGTTTGACTATCGCCAAAACTTTGGTTTGTTCCCGCATCCGGAAACGAAAACTCCAGTCAGGACAATGACCCAAAGTATTTGCCCGCTCGGTCACCAAGCGCACCAAGCGCACCATCGTGGCGACAAAGGCCGTATCAAGCACTTGGCGGTCAAGCGGCCGCACCCGGCGACAATCAACCCGTAGCGATGTCCAACTCTGCTTTAGTAGCTTGGCAATCGCCTGTTCCATAACCAGCGGCGCCTGATCCATGTCCCAAGCGCCATACAAAGCAAGGTGGCAAGTTGAACCGACCACCTCAAGGCGGTAACGGAAGCGCAGGTGCTTTCGGCGAAGCAGCAATAACCAGTTAGTCAAAGACATGTTTTTGCCTCCTTTCTCATGCCAAAACCGAACTACCAAAAATCAAAGAACGTATCTTTATTATAACATTGACAGCAGGACCGGTCATTGTTAAGATAAAATATCAAGAAAACTCTTGATTTTAAAGGGTTTTTTTGTGATTATAGATCTTTGATCCTTTACAAGTTGAGTTTAAAGTAACAACCGCAAGCAACCACGCCCAAGAGCCTCAGCCAAGAGGTCTACTAGGGATATGGAGGTATGAAAGCCATGAGTTGGAGTATGATCGAGGTACTCGAAACCCGTGACGATCTCATCAAGCTGATCGTCGAAGTGATTGGTAAGCTGTTTGGCCAGGAAATCAAGCCCGACAGCCTGGAATTCTCCGAGCCGCCAAACCCGGAGTTAGGCGACCTGACCCTGCCCTGCTTTTTTCTGGCGAAAATCGCCAAAACCAGCCCGGCAAAAATCGCCGTGTCGTTAGCTGAAGCGCTTCGGCCTCAACTGCCCGCGGATTTCACCGAGGTGAAAAACACTGGGCCCTACCTGAATTTTACTGTGCGACGAGGTCGCAGCATCCAACGAGTCTGCGATCTTGTGCTCCAGGAAGTTGACCGATTTGGCACCGTCACTGACGGCGTTGGCCAAACAATGATGATTGAATACAGCGGCCCGAATTCCAACAAGGCCCTGCATCTTGGTCATCTGCGCAACAACCAGCTTGGCATCAGCCTGCTTAACATCATGGCTGCTGCCGGTTACCGGGTAATTCCGGTGAACATCATCAACGACCGTGGAATTGCTATCTGCAAATCCATGGTCGCCTACCAGCTATGGTACCAGCCGCAGACGCCGCAAAGCGTCGGCAAAAAAGGCGATCACTTTGTCGGCGAATGTTACGCTAGGTTCCAGGAAGAGCTCGACAACGAGTACGCTGCCTGGCTTGCCGAGTGTAAAGCGCTGACCCTGCAAGAGGTCGAAGCCCTGGCCGAAACTGATCAAGACACCTTGCGCGCCGAATTTGACCAGCAGTCGAAGTTGCTCAAGCAGGCAAACCAGATGCTGATTGAATGGGAAGCCGGCAATCATCAGGTACGCCAACTCTGGACAACGATGAACAGTTGGGTCTATGACGGATTCAGCCAAACCTACCTCCGCCAAGGCGTGCACTTCGACAAGGTCTATCTGGAAAGCGACACCTACGACCAAGGTCGCGCCATTGCCCTGCAGCACGAAGCTGCCGGCACCTTGGCCCAAGCTGGCCTGATGTTTCGCGATGAGCGCAACAATCTGGTCTTTGACCTTGAACGTTTCGGCCTGACGCAACCAGGCAAACCCAAAGTGCTGATCCGCGGCGACGGGACAACCATTTACATCACCCAAGACATCGGCACCGCCGTTCAACGCTTTGAGGAGTTCGCGCCGCTAAACCAGCTAGTCTACGTCGTCGCCCGGGAACAGGAACTGCACTTCAAGCAACTGTTCAAGATGCTTGAGCTGTTTGGTTACCCGTGGGCCGCACAGCTGTTTCATCGCAGCTACGGCATGGTTCGACTGACCGACGGCAAAATGAGCTCCCGGCGTTTGAAGGAAGGCGGCGTTTTTCTCGCCGACGACCTGATGGATCATCTTCACGATTTGGCCCGCCAGGAAATCCTGAAACGTTATGGTGACACTGGCGACGAATATGACGCCGACGATCTCGAGCGCCGCGCCGAACAAATCGGTTTAGCCGCGCTCAAGTATTTTCTTCTGCGCACCAGTGCAGAAAAAGACATGATCTTCGAGCCGGCCGAATCGCTCGCGTTTGAAGGCAATACCGGGCCGTACCTGTTGTACGCCTATGCCCGAATCAAAAGCATTCTGCGCCGCGCCGAAGTTATCAGCGAAACCGCTGACCTGACTGTCTTGAACGAGACGGTTGAAATCATGTTGGCCAAAAAGCTAGCGCAACTGCCCTCGGTAGTCAGCCAAGCCGCGCGGGAATTCAATCCCACGCCGGTAGCAAGCTGGTGCTACGAAGTTGCCAAGGCTTTCAGCCAATTCTATAACCACTGCCAAATCATCGGCAGCGGTGACACCCTCGAACCGGCTCGTCTTCGCCTGGCTTTCGCCACGGCCGTTGCCTTGGGCAATGGCCTGAAGCTGCTTGGCATTGAACCGCTGGAGCGAATGTAGCAACCAACCAACCGGAGGTAATATGAACCCTCAGCAAGAACACGAGTTCGGAAAGTTGGTGCGCTACCTGCAGCACCGACGAATTGAGGCCGTTGCCATTGAGGCCGGCCACATCTATGTTGACGAAATGCCCGGCGACAAACATCTTAGGTCGTTTGTAGTCGGCGCTGAAGTGTTAAGCGCCTTAGTCGCGCACGGCATCAGACCGATGCCGATTGTCTTTATCGACAATTACAATCCGCCGACAAACGGGTTGTGCCTGAGAAGCTATCTTAGCCTGGCGCGAGGATCCGGATTCTTCCAGCCCCACTGCGAGCCCGAAGGCCTGATCTTCTGGGAAGCCGACATGGTTAGCGGTGCCGAAGAAATTCTGGCAAACTTGCGCGGGCAACACTTGGTCCAGGAAGGGCCCAACGGCGAACTGCTTACCGCCGGCCACGGCAACATCATGTTGCGCAAAGCCGACGGCAAGTTAAGCTGTGCGCTCTTGGATGCGGCCTTTTGTCTGCATCGCTTTAATCAGTTTCCCTATCACCTGACCGTTCTGCCCAAAAAAGACGAACACTACGACTACAAACACCAACAGCGTAACGTCCGCAAGCTGTTGCGTCTGCTGGGCTGGGACGACATTCCGGTGGCAAACGTCTTCTTCCAGTCCGAGACTGACTGGATTGTTGTTCGCAGCGAACCGACTCTGCGGCCCCAGAATCTTTAACTCAACCCCATCACCGGCCAGACGTTTTCACGTTTGGCCGCTTTTTATTGACTTTAAGCAATATTTCTTCTATAATGAAACGGTATTAAAGTATGAAATGTTACTGGCGTTGCGTTACTTGTGGCGCAACCACCGACAACCTGGATAACCGACCGTGTCCTCATAATTCCTATTACGATTATTTTGAGGCCGTTTTTGATTACAACACCATCACCGAATTTCCGGTTAAAAATCAAATCGGGCTCGCGAAATATCTGCCGCTGTTGCCGATTGATGAAATAAAAATTTCACTCGGCGAAGGCAGTGCACCACTGATCCGGCTGCATAATTACTCAAATCAGCTCGGCCTGACTGACCGGGAAATCTACGTTAAAAATGAAGCTCAAAATCCAACCGGCTGTTTTAAAGATTTGGAGAGCATGGTGGTTATTAATAAAGCGCTGGAAGACGGCCACCAAAAATTGTTAATTGTTTCTTCCGGCAACGCCGCCTCTTCAGCCGCCGCTTACGCCAATAAAGCCGGACTGTCATGTGTCTGCGTCATTTTAAAAAAAACCCATCAAATTAAAAAAGAAGCACTCAGCACTTTTGGCGGTGAGTTGCAGGAATTTTCCGGCACCTACGAAGAGGCTTACCGACATTTTTCTGACCAGCCCTTGCCAGATCATTGGAATATTACCTCCGGCAAAAATCCGCTGCGGGTAGAGGGTGATAAAATTATCGCTTTTGAAATCTGGGAACAACTGGGTGTTCCTGATCAAATTATTGCTCCAGTCGGTAATGGCAGTTTGATAGCCGGCATTTGGAAAGGCTTTGTTGAGTTACAAACAATCGGCAAAATCAAAACCCTGCCGCGCTTAATCGGCGTTCAGGTAAAAGATGCCGCGCCCCTGAAGTCAGCCCTGGCTACCAATCAGGATTTTGTTATCTTGCCTGATGTTCATGATTCAATTGCTGAAGGCATTGTCGCCACCGAATCATACTGTTCACCTAAAGCAGTGCGGGCAATTAAAGAGAGCGGCGGCGAAGTAATTGAAGTCACCGATCCCGAAATCAAACAAGCACTAAGCGACATCATGAAAACTGAAAGCCTAGAACCAGAGCCAACCTCGGCGGCGGTTTACGCGGCGCTATCAAAAGTAAAAACTGAAGCAGGGCAAAAAGTTGTCTGCATTCAAACCGGCAACGGCCAGCGCAACATTGCTTATCTCGCCAAATTACTTAAACGTTAAATAACAATAAATAAAAATGGCGCTTCCGTATTACCCGGAAAACGCCACTTGCTCCAAATGCTTAACCAGCACTTTGGAGTTTCTTGTTTTATCGTAGGTTTGCCGCTTAGCCGGCGGCAACAAGTCGGGATTGCCCAACTGGTAACCTCGATTAATGAACCAACTTTCCGATCTTGTAGTTAGCGCAAACACCATTCCGATCCGACCGGACTTAACCGCCTCACGCTCCAGATACTCCACCAACAAAATGGCAATGTGGTGATGACGATATTGCGGATCAACCACCAAGTGAGCAATTTCCGCCGAACGATGTTCCGGCCAAGGTACCAGCTGACAGCAGCCGATGACCTGGCCGTCTTTTTCGTACACGTAAAATTGTTCAATCACCGCCTGCACCTGTTCAACGGTTCGGTGGATCAGGCGACCCTGACTCACTGGCTCGGCTGCCATCTCCATAATCCGTTGGATGTCGCTGAGTGTCGCCTGACGGATGTCGGCATAAACGTCGTTATAGACCATCGTGCCGGATCCGTCGCGCGAAAACATCTCGACTAACAACGAACCGTCACGGTGACCGTTAATAAGGTGAACGCGCGGCACACCCTGTTCGCAGGCTCTGATCGCTTGCTTGAGCTTGATCAGAGTAGTGCCTCGAACCAACCCAGTATTCACCAATTCACCGGCCTCGTGCGGTGTTAACTGCCGGATAAGTTCCTGGCGGGCGAAAATGCCGTTACCTTCCATCAGGTAAACCAGTTTCTTTGCGCCAAGGCGAATCGCCACTTCAGCAGCCAATTCATCGGGAAACACATACAACATTTCGCCGGACTTACTGGTTGCTAACGAAGAGATAATCGGCATGACTCCCGACTGAATCAGGTCGGTTAAACCGGCGACGTCAAGTGTTTCAAGTTCGCCGATCAACTGAAAGTCAAAACCGTCAATCACACCTTTGCGGCGCGCCGTGATAAAATTGCCGCTCAACACCCGCAAAGGTGCGCGACTCTGACTGACACGCGTCAGACTTTCGGTGACTTCCAGCGTTGTCAGAGCGCACGCCTGTCGCACTGCTGAAGCGTGCGCCGGCTCAATCACCATATACCCCTGATGAAGCTTGATCTTGCCGCCGGTTGCCGCAACCGCCGACTCAATCTGGCTGTTTGCTCCGTAAACCAGCACCGGTCTGATGCCCAACGCCGCCAGCAAAGCAGCGTCAACAATGATGTTAGCAAAGGCTTGCGTGTCGGCGATCAGCCGGCCGCTTACCTTAACGACAAAGACAGTCCCCCGATACATCGGAATGTACCGTAAGACCTCGCGCAAGACCAGCGGATTCTCCATAAGGCTAATCGCCTCCTTTCACGCACAGTTCCTCGATGATCGTCGAGAGAACCGTAACCGTTCGGTCCAAATACTCAGCGGCGATAAACTCGTTAGGTTGATGAGCCTGAGCAATATCGCCGGGACCAAGTACTATTGTCTCTAGTCCAGCAGCATTGTAGATGGCCGCTTCCGTCGCAAACGGCACGCCAATCGCCGACTGACCGGTAACGGCCTGAGCGACGTGAACAATGCGGGACTGCTCAGAAGTTTCCATCGGTTGTGTGGGCGCTGACGTAACCCGTAAGCTAGCCAAGCAATGACTATTGCCATTGGTCATGTTGTCGGCAATCCTTTGCAAATCGCCGATTAAATCCTGGACGTCTTGTCCGGGAATCGGCCTGATTTCCAGTTCCAGTTTGCACGACGCCGGAATTCGGTTAACGCCTTCGCCGCCCTTGATCAGGCCGACGTTCAACGTCGGGTATTCCGGTCGCAACAGCGGTTGCCGAAAGTCAGTCAGCTCATCGCGATAGCGATACAGCTGACTAAGTAGTTCGCTCGCCAGCTCAATGGCGCTAGTGCCGCAACCCGGATCACTGGCGTGACCGGCTTTGCCATGAAGCGTGAATTCCGCTCCCAGCCAACCTTTATGCATCCGCACCGGAACTAGTTTGGTCGGTTCGCCAACTACTGCGTAGTGAACTGACTTAAACACGTCATCTCGTCGCAAGCGTTTGGCGCCCGCCATGCTCGTTTCTTCGTCGTGCGTAAACGCCAGCACTAGCGGCCGGCGCAAAGTTGAAGACGAAAAATTTCTGGCGGCCGCGATTGCTGCTGCCAGAAAAAACTTCATGTCACAGGTTCCAAGACCATAGTACTTGTCGTGTTTCAATGTCAGCTCAAAGGGGTTAGAGTCCCATCGCGCCAACGGTTCGGCCGACACCGTGTCGATATGACCGGCAAGCATCAAGCCGCCGTCACCCGCACCAATTGTCGCAACGACGTTACACTTCTCCTGGCCTTCGGTTGAGTCCTGGCTTGTCACGTAAATCGCCGACTCCGAGAGTTTAAGCGATTCCCGTAAAACCTCACACAGAAAATCCGCTGCTGCTCGGTTGCTATTGGCGCTGACGGTATTAAAACCGACAAGCCGCCGAAATATTTCCATCATCAGCTCCATGGCTAAATACCTCCAGTACCCGCGATCGGGCAGTATGGTTGTGTGGTGATATAGGTGGTAAAAAGAACCAACTGAAAACACAATTTCAGCCTTTCAACTTACCAATAAACACCCGCACTGTCAACTTACTATGTTGTCCCCACGGCTTGACATAATTTCCCCAAAGACTTAAGATAAAAAACCAATTACGGCCGTGTCTATAGCTCAATTGGATAGAGCACTGGCCTCCGGAGCCAGGGGTTGTGGGTTCGAATCCCGCTAGACACACCATTTTGCACCCTGTTTCGGTGTCCCTGTAGCTCAACTGGATAGAGCGTTTGGCTACGGACCAAAAGGTTGGGGGTTCGAATCCTCTCAGGGACGCCATTATTTCATAGATCTTTAGCTATCATCTTTGGGATCGAAAACTTTCTTCGATCCCTTTTTCATTTTATAAAAAACCGGCAAGAATCAAGTCGTACATATGTACGAGCGAAAAATTCATGCCGGCGGGGCCGCAGAATATACCATGAAGTCGAGGGGTGTTTGCTTGTAGCTAGCCCAAATATTCGACAACACAGTAATAATCATAACTTGAACGGTTTCTCCCAAATGGGAGCGGACCGCATTGCTGACCTAAAGAACAAAGACAAAGAACAAATAAAAAAGTCCCGAAGAAATTTCCGGGGCCCTAGCCTATATTAAAGCACGCTCATAGAGTTAAGCGGAATGTCATCTTTGATGAAAGCGTTGTGTTTGGATAGAGTCTGAGCAATCATTGCCGTCTTGTCTTGATTCGCGGTTCGCGAATCGTGACCGTACATTAATTAGCTCCAACTATTGTAACACACAAGCGCGATGACGCAATAGCACATATCCACAAATTACTGATACATCCGCTCAATTAAATTGTGATATTTTGAAACAATCACCTGACGCCGCAATTTTAGCGTTGGCGTCAACTCGTCTTTATCCTGAGAAAATTCAGCCGGCAGAAGTTGAAACTTACGAATTTTCTCCCAATCGGCAAACTGCTCGTTGATATTTTCAAGCCGATCGGCAAAAATTTTAATCAGCTTTTCTTCTTTCACCAAACTGTCAGGCTCCTTACTTGCCAGGCCGATCGCTTCAAGGTTACGGTTGACTTCTTGCCAATCAGGAACAATCAAAGCTGTTAAATAGCTGCGGCCGTTGCCATAGACAAACGACTGGGCAATGAACCGATCAGCGTCAAGCATTAGTTCAATTTGTTCCGGCCAAGCAATTTTACCATTTGACATTGAAATCATTTCTTTCTTGCGACCGATGATCACCAAAAATCCTTCACTGCTCATAAAGCCTAAGTCTCCTGTATGAAACCAGCCGTTTTCATCAATCACTTCTCTGGTTAATGCTTCATTATTATAATAACCCTTCATCAATCCGGCACCGCGAACCAAAATTTCTTTGTCCGGCGCAATCATCACCTCAACGCCGGGCAGCTGAGTTCCCACCGTGCCAAACTTCACATTATCAGGCCGATTGACGGTAATCACCGGCGAGGTTTCGGTCAGACCGTACCCTTCCAAAATTTTTATGCCAAGCCGGGCAAAAAATCTAGCTAGTTTATGGTTGAGCGTGGCGCCGCCGGAAATCACTAGGCGTAATCGTCCGCCAAATCTCGCTCTAATTTTGCGAAATACCAATAAATCAGCAATTCGATATTTCACCGTCCCTGGCTCTTGTTTTAACGCCCAAATAAACATGTTGTAAGTTAGTCCCCCGCTATGTTTAACTTTATCCCAAAGACCGCTATGAATTTTTTCAAACACCCGCGGCACCGAAACTATGATCGTGGGTTTTACTTCTTTAAAATTTGTAGTCAATGTTTTAATGCTTTCAGCATACGCAATGCAGGAACCGTGACAAACCAACGGCGCGTAATATCCGGCTGTTCGTTCCAAAACATGAGACAGCGGTAAAAATGAAAGTAAGACATCATGATGATCAATCGGCACGGCAGTCGTAGCCGCTACGGCATTACTCATCAAATTTTCATGGGAAAGCATCACGCCCTTGGGCAACGCCGTAGTTCCCGAAGTATAAATAATGCTTGCTACGTCATCGGGGTGAATGGCAATATTTAATTTCTGAGTTGATTGTTCTCCCAAGCTCATCACCTCATCAAGGCTCAAAAGTTTTTTGGAAAAATCTTTTGGTCTGTCATCAAGCGTAAAAAAAATAACCGTTGAAAGTTTCGGCAGGTCATTGATTACCAACTGCAGCTTATTGAACTGCTGTTGATTGCTGACAAAAATCACTTCGGTTTGTGAATCACTCAAAATATGTTTGATGATATTTGCCGACATCGTCGTATGAATCGGCACTGTCACAGCGCCGATCATCAAGCTTGCCAGGTCTGCTCTCACCCACTCCGTTCTATTCTCCGACAAGATGGCGACTTTTTCATTTTTTGTAATACCTAATTCCAGCAATGCTTTAGCTAACGTTTCAACTCGGTGTAACAGCTCACCAAATGGAATAGAAATATAGGCTCCATGATATTTAAATTTCAAAGCGGGCCGACGACTAAATCGGGTTGCAGTTTCTCTAAACCTTTGGGGGATAGTTTGCATACGCTTTCACTATTATATAACAAATCCGCGACTTAGGCCTACCTATCGTCTCGAGGGCGATAGGCAAGAATAAATCGCGGATTAAATCATGGTTATTAAAAAATAGCTTAATTTAGAGCACCAGTAAAGAGGAGAAATTGTAGACAAGTTGTTTACAAAGCTAGTATTTGCCAGTATTATTACTTTATTATTTAGGAAAAGCATCTGCGCGGTCTAATATATAGAACAAATAAAAGACTTTTACTCCGTCATATGCTCCTGTAGCTCAACTGGATAGAGCAGGTCCGTCCTAAGGACAAGGTTGTAGGTTCAACTCCTACCAGGAGCATATGATGGGGCCTAAGCCTTAAACACAGATCAAATCTTTTTAGATCTCTACCAAAGACTTTAAAAGTATATGCTATATTACTATTAAGATAGCATCATGATCTTTAGACTCATAGTTGATTGCCGTCCCTCAATTTTAGAGACATTACCCGCCATGACCCATGGGCCTATGGTCCAGTGGTACGACGCCACATTCGCATTGTGGAGACGGGAGTTCGATTCTCCCTAGGTCCAAGGGCTATGGCAGGTTAAGAAGCTTTTTCTTCTATGAGTCTAGTGATTTTGATGCTATTTTTATTATTTTATATAAATTTTTTATATTGTGCGACACTATTTTTATTCTAATTTAAGCTAAAAATATTAAATTACAAAAATATACAAACGGAAAATGTTTGTATTTTTTGTTATTTTTTCTCAAAAATTAGCTAAAAATATTAAATAAAATAATAAATCTATTTTTTATCTAATTTTAAATAAATATAAGTGTCGTAAAATATTATCAATATTTTTTTATGCAACTAATCTTGACAAAATTTAAAACTAGCAGTATAGTAATCAAGCTTTACAGCATTTTGCACCTAAATTACCCATGTCTCGCCCCCAGTGGCGAATTTGGTTGCCGGTACCCCTACCTGTCCTGCCGGGGGTGCCTGGCAAAGCGTTTCTCAAACCAAGCGGTACTTGGTGCGAGAACGCTCCTTCCTTGGGGCCGACAAAAAACACTAGATTCCACACTGCAATGGCGCAAGAGGGTCACGGTGCTTGTCGGCCCTACTTTAATTTAAGCTAAAAATGGAACGATTTTGACTTTTTCATAAATTTCTTTTATACTCATTCATATTGAAAATTTGGGCCCGTAGCTTAGTTGGTAGAGCGCTTCCATGGCATGGAAGAGGTCAGGAGTTCGAGTCTCCTCGGGTCCACCAGACTGATAAATTACTAAATGTTTCACGTGGAACATTTTTTTGTTTGTTTAAAATTAAAATGTTTCACGTGGAACATTTTTTATAAAAAGAAAAAGAACCGCTCCACTCACGAAATCGGCTCATGACGCTTTTACAGCATCAGGCATTTTAATGCCATTGATTAATTTTTCAACCAGACGCAGGTTATTGATCGCCCTGGTGACCCGCTGCTTAGTTAGTTCCAGATCGGCAGGGGACATAAAGGCAAACATACGATCAAAAACCTCTTGGCCAAAGTCCGAAAATGCGACGGCATCATCAGCAGTTCGGGCAAGAAATGCGTCTAATACCCGACGATCATCGGAGGGTTTACGGTTACGATTCTTGTCCAATGGATCACGATCTTTTCCCAGCTTGGCACGAATTGCCCGCCGCGCATGAGTGATCTTCATTCCCTTAGTCTCTTGGGCCAAACCAAATTGCATATGCCTTGGCGCCGAAGAAATCTCATAGCCAACCGCTGGGCCTAAACGTTCATTTTCGGGAACACTCAGGCTCATCATTGCCAACACCGCCGGATCAAGCTTCAAGAGCGCTAGACGTTGGTAGATCCACGGCTCAGATCTGTTGTAGGTCTCGCAGATCTTTTCCATGGAACATCCAAGGTCTAACAAATCCTGAATGTTCTGCGCGTCATCTGGCGGAGAAAGGTCTTCCCGATTTCCGTTGGAAAGAGTTTGTTCAAGCCGTTTGCGAAGCTCGCTTCTTGGCTCAGGCTTTACTAAAACCAAAAACGGCAATTTCTTCAGCTTGCAGGCACGCCAGCGGCGCTCGCCGTTCTTCAAAATCCAGTCAGTGTTTGGCACACCAATCGCTTGATACACTTGCGCCGGCTCTTCCTGACCGTCGTCATAGATTGATTGCGCCAACTGGGCAATCGTTGCCGGGTCAAAGCTCTTGCGAGGTTGTTTGGGATCTTTTTGAACCCGCTGAGGATCCACATAAACGACTTGACCAACTTCTGCCGTTTTAGGGTTGGCCAAAACAACGCGCTCCATCCAGTGAGGCTCACTGGAAACAGAAACAACCGGCACAGGCTCTGTTTTTGAAACAGTTGCTGCTGCCAGAACAGGGGATTGGACAGCCTTAGGTGCCGGAACTGACGGCGCCACCGTCCCAGCGTTACCGTTGCTGGGTTCATCTGGCTGGCGAGCTTCATTACGCGCACGACGAGCTTCACGTAACTGAGCTTGTTTTCTTCGTTTCCCTTCCTTTTTTTCCAGCTTCTGCTGTCGTCTGCTAAGCATACACGTCCCTCCTTAGTTGACACTGCGTCAATCGATGAAATGAACACCCCCTCTCTATTCAGATACACAAAAACTAAAAGCAGTGTACATCGCTACCTTTTATTTTTCAAGCGAATAAAAAATCTTAATTGTTTCACAGGAAACATTTTGAATCTTTACATAATTTATAGTTTACTATAAAATTATACTAAACTATAAATTTATTACTATGACAATCAAAAATACCCCGTCTTTACGAGAAAAAAAACACGCCTGGACTAGAAAAAATATTCTTGACGCTTTTTTAGAAAAACTTAAAACTAAAAATATTCAAGACATTTCTATTCGTGAACTCTGCGAAACAGCTCAAATCTCACCAGGAACTTTTTTTAACTATTTTTCTCACAAACAAGAACTGTTGGCCTATTTCATCTGGCTTTGGAGGGTTAAAGCTACCCAACAAATTGAACAGGAAAAAACTCCGACCAAAGCTATAGAAATAATTTTTACCGCCGCTGCCGAAGACCTGTTTTGCTATCACCACAATATCAATGAAATTATCGCCTGCCTGGCACCGGGTGCTACGGCGACTGAGCCGCAAAAAATTTCTCATGCTAAAACCACACAAACTTTTTTTGACCAAAATAAAACTAATCACTCTGCGTCACAAAATCTTGATGCCACGCTTTTAACTTTAATTAAAAAAATAATCAAAAATAATAAATCTCGAAAAAATGTATCTGAAGAAACATTGCTGCTAATGGTGCAAACGATTTTTTTCGGCGTGCCACTTATGATCAAAAAAAATTCCGATAAAATAAAAAAGTCATACCAACAACTCCTTGCCAAAACTTGGCACTGCCTTGAACTGCAGTAATAATTTTTTAGCTATCCAACATTGACAAATATTTCAAAAAATTGTAGTTTAAAACGTTACTAAATGATCCTTAACTAACAACCTAGAGAAGGGGAGATGAAGCCATGAAACGTTTCACTCTTGTTCTGATCAATAGCGCCGAAGACCCTGAGGTAGCGAGGCGCAAAAGTACCAGACGCCGCCGGCGCCTGGAAAATGGCTGGCCGATTGATTCGTCCCAGTCATCGCCACAGACTCAGCGTTGGTGGCAACGTCAAGGTCGCTACGACCACGAAGTTGAAGTGGTATACGGTCCCGACGGACAATACCAAACTCAGTACTATACCGGCTGCAGCCGTGCTGCCGGGTAACAAAAGGAAAGTTCAATGGATGGAAAACTGACCCTGGGCAACGGTGCGGTTGTTGATAGCGTTCGCGCTATTGCGACCACCATTTCGCTCGCCAACCTTTTGAAAGAAGGTTCGGCGGCAATACTGCTTTCTTTTGGTCAATTCTGCCGGGAAAACATCTCGGCGCTTGATCCAAACTTAATTGATGTCGAACTTTTATGCAGACTCAAACTCTGCGATGAGCACGGCGAAATTGATGAGGACGTCAGGAATGTCACAATCTGTACGGTTCGGGGCTATACGGTCGCAAACCTCAAGCTGGTTTCACCAACCGAAAAGATTACATGAGTAACCTGATCCTGATCGGCATGCCCGGCGTTGGCAAAACCACGGTTGGCAAACGCGTTGCCTGCGAGCTCGGCTGGCGGCTACTGGATGTTGATGCCGTCATTGAAGGCCGAACCGATAAACCGTTATCGCAGGTTGTCGCCGAACTGGGAACTGAAAAGTTCTGCGACCTTGAGGCGCTCACCGTTCAAAGCCTCTGGTGTGATCAACTGGTGATTGCTCCCGGCGGCAGCGTCGTTTACCGCGAAGCGGCAATGGTACACCTCAAACGCCTCGGATCGGTGATCTATCTAGAAGCCAACTTGGAAGAACTGGCCAGGCGCATTGCTGCCAAGCCCGACCGAGGCATTGTCTGGTTTGGACAACCGAACCTCAAAACGTTGTGGCAAGAACGCCACCCTCTCTATCAAAAATATGCCGACTTGGTCATCCACCAAGACGGCATGTCTTTAACCGACTGCAGTCAAGCAATCTGCGCGGCGCTATGACACGATCATATCAGTGTCTTAGCTCCTCGCCTCGACTGACTTCAGCCGGTTTTTATTTTGATTTTTTTACAGCGCTAGATAGCGAAGCCATCATGATGCAAACACTATGTATGCACTTAAGCTTTTGCTAACGACAATATGTAATAATTTCTATTTCGTGCGGATTAATCGCGCACAGCATTATCTCCGGAGCCAATTAACGCGCAGTCAATTTTATTAATTATAATCCCTTAGTCACCGTCTTTAGCTGAGCCGCGGACTTTTGAAGCTGTTTTTTCTCTTGAGCCGAAATTTCTGGGTTTACTTTTTTAATAACTCCTGCGGCACCGACAATCGCCGGCATACTAAGACAGATGTTACGAATACCGTATTCGCCTTCAAGCAAATGAGAAATTGGCAAAACAGTTTTTTGATCAAATAAAATAGCGCGAACGATTGAAGTGATGCCCGAAGCAATCGCATAGTAGGTGGCTTGCTTGCCGGCAATAATGGCATAGGCCGCATTTTTGGCGGCGTCAAAAATTTGTTTCTTTTCGCGGTCGGATAATTTATGAAACTTATCAAGGAAGGTGTTGCCAATCATCGCCGTTGACCAAAGCGGCAGCTCGCTGTCGCCGTGTTCGCCGACAATATAGGCATGAACGCTGCGCGGATTAACATCAAGCTTCTGACCAATCAAAAAACGAAAGCGCGCTGAATCAAGCACTGTACCCGAACCAATGATCTGATTTTTTTTAGCCGGAAACATTTTAATGATTTGATAGGTCAACACATCAACCGGATTGCTGACTACCACCACAATCGCTTTGGGATTTTGTTTGAAGATATGGGGTGCAATCTCGCCGATAATCGCTGAATTTTTTTTGACTAAGTCCAGCCTGGTTTCGCCTGGCTTTTGAGCGGCCCCGGCGGTTATCACTACTACCTTACTGTCTTTAATATCGCTATACGAACCAACCTTCACTTTCGTGAAACTGCCAAACGGCACTGAGTGTTGCAAATCCATAACCTGTGAGGCAACTAGCTTGCGGTTAACATCAACCATCGCGATTTCCTGAGTTGAATCGTCACCAATCAGCGAATAAGCGGCCGTGGACCCGACCATGCCGGCGCCGATAATCGTAACTTTGTTTTTAGTAGACATAATAAAAAGCTATGATTTAAACCACTTAAAGTATACCAAAAATCCTAAAAAATTATTAGCTTGCCAGACCAAGTCCTTGGAGTTATAATGGGTAATATCACTTAAGCCATCGGGCTATTTTTTAACTCTTTAAGCGAACTATTATGGCCGAACTTACTTTTACTGACGAAAACTTCTCTCAAGAAGTTCTTAATTCACCCGTACCGGTGTTGGTTGATTTTTGGGCACCTTGGTGCGGTCCGTGCAAGATGCAGGGTCCGATTATTGAAGAGCTAGCGCGCGAATACGAAGGTAAAAACATCAAAATTGGCAAATTGAATGTTGACGAAGCGCCAAACGCTGCCAGCCGATTTCAAGTAATGAGCATTCCAACCCTCATGATTTTTCGAAACGGCCAGCCGATTGGTCAAATGATCGGCGTTCAGGACAAAAACACTCTTGCCAGCAAGCTCCAAGAACTCACTCAATAATGTCAGAAACTATTTATCAATTAATCGTTATCGGCGGCGGTATTTCAGCTCATACCGCTGCTTTGTATACTGCTCGTGATGGCATTAAAACACTGGTACTGACCGGATTGGAGCCTGATCAGTTAAGCATGACAACACTAGTAGAAAATTTTCCCGGTTTTCCCGACGGCATCATGGGTCCGGACTTGATTAGCAACGCCAAAAAACAGGCGGAAAAGTTTGGCGCTGAATATAAAAGCGAAAAAGTGCAAAAACTTGTCCCTGACCAAGGTGAATTTGAAGTCGTAACCGATCGCGGCACTTACCGCGGAAAAACTGTTATCATTTCAACCGGTGCGTCGGCCAACTGGCTTGGCGTCAAAGGTGAAAAAGAGTACATCGGCAGGGGAGTATCGGCTTGTGCCACCTGCGACGCCGCTTTCTTTCGTGATAAAAACGTTGTTGTCGTCGGCGGTGGCGATACCGCTATGGAAGAGTCGCTTGTTTTGACGCGGTTTGCGAAACATGTCACCATCATTCATCGCCGGGATTCCTTTAAAGCCAGCAAGATTATGCAAGACCGGGTGTTTGCTAAATCAGATCAGATTGCTATCGTTTGGAACACTGAAGTGGTAGAGGTAGTCGGCGACGGCAAATTTATTACCGGCCTAGTAATCAAAAACAATCAGACCGGCAATGTATCAGAAATAAAAACTGACGGCGTTTTTGTAGCGATTGGACACAAAACCAACGTTGAAGTGTTTAAAGATATCATTACCCTTGACGAACGCGGCTACATCGCAACTGATAAACTTGGCCAAACCAACATTCCGGGCGTATTTGCCGCCGGTGATGTTCAAGATCCCCACTTCAAGCAAGCCATCACGGCTGCTGGTTCCGGCTGTGCCGCCGCCTTGAGCGTTGAACGATATTTGGAAGATCTCAAAGAAAAAACCAAATAAACCACCCAGCACCCTCACCAAAATGAGGGTGCTTTTTTTTATCGGTCAAATAAACTATAATTGACTTATTATGCAACCAATTTTATCAAAAAGATCCAGTCGCGTATTAGCATCACCAATCAGAAAATTTCTACCGCTGGTGCGACAAGCCGAACACCAAGGTGTTGAAGTGATCAAACTCAACGTTGGCGATCCTGACATCCTGCCCCCGGCTGCATTTTTACAAACGGTTAAACAGTACCGTTCAAAAAATCTTGGATATGCTCCGTCGCCGGGCATCATTGAACATAACCAAGCCTGGGTCAAATATTATAAAAATTTTAACCTCCACTTAAAACCGGAAAATATTATTCCGACCGTCGGCTGTGCTGAAGCAATGTTGCTGGCGATGATTGCCGCCGCCGACCCCGGAGAAGAAATTTTAGTTTTTGAACCGCTCTACACCAGCTATAAAGGATTAGCCGCCAGCCTGAATATAAAACTTGTTCCCGTCACTCTCACCTTAGATAATAATTTTACCTTACCCAGGCGTTCTGAAATCATCAAAAAAATTTCCAAAAAAACCAAAGCAATCCTAATCGTCAATCCTGCAAATCCCAGTGGTAAAGTGCTCACCATACCCGAACTAAAAATGATTGGTGAGATTGCCACCAAATATAACCTGCTGGTCTTAGGTGACGAAACCTACCGCGAAATTGTTTTTGATACTAAGCCGTCCAGCTTGCTAACCATGACTAAAATTAGAAACCGCCTAATTGTTTTAGACAGCGCCTCAAAAAGATTTTCATTGCCCGGCGCGCGCATCGGCTGCTTGGTAAGTTATAATCAAGAAATCATGGCCACCCTGCTTCGCTTGGCGATGATTCGACTTTCCGCACCAACCCTTGAACAACTTGGCTTAATTCCGTTGCTCAACAACGCCAAAGGCTACACTAGAAAAATCACTAGTGAGTACCGCACTCGCCGCAACGTGCTCACCAAATCTCTGTTGCAAATCCCCGGCGTCGCTTGTCACAAACCTCAAGGCGCCTTCTACTTAATTGCCCGATTGCCAGTCAAAAACAGCGAAGACTTTATTAAATTTTTAATCACTGATTTTCGTCACCATAATCAAACAGTGATGTTAACGCCGGCCAAGGAATTTTATCTCACGCCCGGACACGGTACCAATGAGGTACGAATTGCCTATGTCCTTAACAGCACCAAACTGAAACGGGCGGCAACAATTATCGGCGAAGCATTAAAGAAATATCAAACCAAGCCATGAGACTGATCCCGGCCACCATGGCCACTCAACACCCCGACAATGCCTGTGCGCCGTATTGGGAAAAAGACGGCGACGGATTTGTTTCTACACGAGAGGAAACTTTAGAATGCTATTCAGCATTCAAGGATTTGGGTTGCCAAGAATTTATGTGGGACTGGGAAGGCAAATATGTTGATGAAGCTGTTGCCGACCGTCTGTTTTATAAATACCATCATTATTTTAAAGCCCAGCAGTTGGGGCGGGATAAGTTTTTGACTTTTCGCATCCCAAACATTCGCCACGAAAAAGGCTACGGCTTAGCCCGGGCGATGATGGGAATTTTAACGGCCGAAAACTTTGCCCGCGATCTCGGACTCCACACACCGCCAATCTTTGAGGTGATCTTGCCCATGACCGATCAGGCCAGCGACATTATACATATTCAAAAAACTTTCAGGCGTCTGGCGGAATTTAAAGCTAAGCTGTTTGGCGATGTCTGCAATTTCAACCAGCTTCACATCCTTCCTTTAATTGAAGACATCCCCGGACTGATCAATTGCCGCCAACTACTTGCCGAGTATCTTAAACTGTACCAAAAAGAATTTAAGCACCGTCCGCCGTACCTGCGGTTGCATATTGCCCGAAGCGACCCAGCCCTAAACAGTGGTCTAGTTCCCGCGGTTGTGGCTGGAAAAATTGCGCTTTCTGAATACCACCGATTTGGCCGGGAACATAAAATTAAAATCTTTCCGGCAATTGGTGTTGGCACTCTGCCATTTCGTGGCAGCTTGTCACCTAAACGCATTGATGACTTTCTCAAAGAATATCCGGGCATGAGAACCGTATATATCCAGTCGGCCTTTCGCTATGACTTCAAATTAAAAGAAGTAACGTCAGCAATTAAAAAGCTAAACACTAAGCTACCGCAGACTCCAATTAAAATCTACAGCCGCGCCGAACTCGTAGAAGCTAAAACCGTTTGTGAATTGTTTATGCCGCCCTACAAACAAACCGTTGAGGGTCTGGCTAACACCATCAACCGTCTCTCAAAACAGGTGCCAAGTAGGCGGGAGCGAAAATTACATATTGGGCTGTTTGGATATTCCCGGGGCATCGGCAAAAAACGTCTACCTCGAGCAATTCCGTTTACTGCCGTTTGCTATTCACTAGGATTGCCGCCGGAGCTGATTGGTACCGGGAGGGGATTAAGCCTGCTAAGCAAAACTAATATTGATATTGAAAAATACTACCGCAACTTTAAAAAAGATATTGTCTTAGCCGGTCGATTTTTAAATAAAAACAACCTGGCAATATTAAGTAAAAAAAATCGCCACTTTAAGGCCATTCAAAAGGATATATTTTTAATTGAGAAACATCTTGGCATCACCCTGGGACCCAAAACCAAGGCTGAGTGGCAACACCAAAAAATTTCTGCCGCCGTTCTAGCGCGCTGGCAGCAAAAAAAATCAATCAGTAAAAAAATTATTGCTTCCGGCAAATTGCGTCAGAGCTTAGGTTAACTGACTTGGGAATACACAAAAAGGCCTTCAGACTGGCCTTAAAAAAAATAAAGATGTGTTCCTTAGATTGTAAGGGTATCAACGTTGATTATCTCAACAATAGCTATGCAGTTAAATTCTTGTTCAGCGATCGTAGCAATACCTCATTCATCTCTTCCATCAGCAACAAATCGTGCAGAATCGCTCTCACCTTCGGATTGGTCGCCTGATTTTTCATCCGACGGTAACAATCCTGCAGCTCAAGTTCAGCGCTGATTGCTTGGCGCGCCGACTCAATAATTTTTCGAGACATACACCCTCCTCGAAAAAATTAATATTAAGGTTGTCTCTTAAATCTAGCCCCGGAAAATACTAAAGTCAACGGCTAAAAAATAGCTAGTTAAAGCTAAAAAATAATGACTGCCATAAAATCAAGACGCCATAGACACCAAACAACCTGTTATGATTAGCTTAATCACCATTCATCCATATTTTTTCCACATCTTATCAACTGCTAACAAATTATGAGGTACCCAAACAAACGGCAAGAAAAAAAATTACACCGCCACGGCTATAAGCTAATTGTCGGCATTGACGAAGCCGGCAAAGGCTCATGGGCTGGACCCATTGTTGCCGGAGCAGTTATCCTTAACCCGGATATTAAAATTAAAGGAATTAAAGATTCTAAACTACTACGCCGGCCTGACCGGGAGCGACTCTTTAAAGAAATAACTGCAAGCGCTATCGGTTGGTCTGTTGGAGTCGTCAGCAATCAATCGATCGATCGCCTGGGAATCACCGAGGCAAACAAGCTGGCGATGACCCGAGCTTTAAAAAAACTCGTCCCTCAACCGGATTGTCTTTTGATTGATGCCGTAGTTTTAGAATACAACAACATTAAAACCATTCCGATTATCGACGGCGACCATAAAGTTACCTCTATTGCCGCCGCCTCCATCATCGCCAAAGTCAGCCGCGACGCCTTAATGGACGAATTCGACGAGTCGTTTCCACAGTGGGGTTTCAAACAGCATAAAGGATATGGTACCGCTCACCATTTTCACATGATCAATGAACACGGCATCTGCGACCTTCACCGAAAAAGTTTTCGCCCAATTAAAGATTTCCTTAATTGAAAAACTGTTATATAATTAATGCTAGATAAAACCAACTGACCTTATGGTTTACATCTCCGGAGGCAATGAATTATTAGACCCAACCGAGATTCTAGCGCGGCTCGGGGTTAAACGCGGCTCACGCCTGGCCGATTTAGGCTGCGGGGGAGCTGGTCATTTTATTATTCCCGCCGCCCAAATAGTTGGCAGTAATACCACAGTCTATGCCGTTGACATCATGAAATCAGTTTTACGTTCAGTCACCAGCAAAGCAGCAATTGAGGGCGTAAACAATATCAAACCGATCTGGTCGAACCTGGAAGTTTTTAACGCCACCAAAATTCCCGACCAAAGCCTTGACTTCAGCCTGCTGATTAATATACTATTTCAATCAAAGGACGACGAAAGCATTATCCGCGAAGCGGTTCGCCTTCTGAAACCGGGGGGCAAATTGCTCGTCATTGACTGGAACAATGTACCATCTACTATTGGTCCGGCCGTCGATGACCGCATCAGCCCGGATGAAGTAAAAAAGATCTGTGCCAGACTAAAGTTAACACTGACTGATGAGTTTGATGCCGGCAATTACCACTTTGGATTAATTTTTACAAAATGATTGACTATCTAAAATACTTTTTTGATCCCGCCCACTTTTTAACGGTCCGGCCGCCGGCCATGAGTTTTCGCGCCATTGCCGTTTTGGCCATATTTTTTGCGGCCATCATACTCGTTGGCGTGGCCGGAAAACTGATTGAACGTAAAACCAAAGACGGTTTAAAAGTTAAGGCATACCGCCGAATTTTCAACTTCGGGCTGACGATGGGTATCTTGGGATACCTTTATTTATTCTTCGCCTGGCAAGGGGTAGTGCTATTATCCGCTCGATTCTTGCTGGCCATTTGGTTGCTGACGCTCTTACTCTGGCTTGGATTCATTATCAAATATTTAGTGCTTGACGTGCCAAAGCTTAGAAAAAATATTGACGAAAAACGGGCATTCAATAAATACATTCCGTAACTCCTGTCTTCAACATAGCGCACTCACCAAAGTAAGTGCGTTTTATGTTTTCCAAAAAAACTGTTGGCCGGCTAGGAGAAGATTTAGCTGCCAATTTTCTTAGAGATCAAGGTTACACAATTTTAGCCCGCAACTACGTTACTCGGCGCGGCGAAATTGACATTGTCTGCAAAAAAAATAAAACGATTATTTTTGTTGAAGTCAAAACTAGATCAAATAACACCTGCGGATATCCCGAAGAGGCGATCACCAAAACCAAGGCCGCTCATTTAATTAACAGCGCCTTTGAATATATGAAATACACTAAGCAGTCCTGGCAGATTGACCTGATAACCGTAGAATTATTTCGTCATCAGCCGCCAGTAATTACCCACTGGCCACAAATCATTGATGAAACCGCCCACTCTTGACAGGATCAGGCTAGGATTGCTATACTAAAAACACCTTAATTACTGAAACGGTTAGTATCATGGTAGCTCACGGCTGCCACTTTTTTTTAAAAAACAATTAATAAAAATAATTTATGATGAACCAATCTTCTATTGCCGAAGCGGTTAAGCAGATTTGCGATGAAAAAGGCATCACTGTTGAATCAGTGGTCCAAACCATTGAAGCTGCTTTAGCTGCAGCCTACCGTAAGGATTTCGGCGAAAAAAATCAAAACATTAAAGTTGAATTTGATCTGGAAACCGGCAAAGCCAAAGTGTTTGACGTTAAAACCGTGGTTGAAGATCAGCCCGAAGAAGACCTCACAGAAGAAGGCGAAGGTGAAACACCAGAAAAAAAGGCTGAAAACGAAGTTGACGAAAATGGCGAAGAGGTAAAACGATTCAATCCAAAAACTGATATTCAGATTACCGACGCCAAAGTAATCAACAAAAAATATGAACTGGGTGACGAAATTAAAACACCTCTAGAAATTCCTGGCGATTTTGGTCGGATGGCAGCCCAAACCGCCAAACAAGTTATTGTTCAGAAGCTGCGCGAAACCGAACGAGAAACCATCTACGAAGAATTCAAAAAGTTAGAAGGCGAAATTATGGTCGGCACTGTCCAGCGACGAGAAGGCCATTTAGTTTTAATGGATTTAGGCCGAACCACCGCCCTATTACCGCCTGAAGAACAAATTCGAAGCGAAAATTATGTTCCGGGAGCTCACTTTAAAGTGTTTATCTTAAGTGTTAACCAAACTACTAAGGGTCCGGAAATTATCGTTTCCCGCTCGCATCCGGAAATTGTCAAAAAATTGTTCTCGCTGGAAATTCCAGAAATCGCTAGCGGTGCAGTGCAAATCAAAGCTGTTTCTCGCGAAGCCGGCTCACGTTCCAAAATTGCTGTTCACACCGACCAGGAAAATATTGATCCAATTGGTTCATGTATTGGTCAGCGCGGCGCTAGAATTCAAACCATTATCTCAGAGCTCAAGGGAGAAAAAGTTGATATCATTAAATACAGCGAAGACCCGCAGGAATATATTGCTAACGCCTTAAGCCCCGCAAAAATCTTAGACATCAAAACCGATGACAGCGAAAAAATCGCCACCGCCAAAGTCGCTGAAGATCAATTGTCGCTCGCCATTGGTAAATCCGGCCAAAACGTCCGGCTCGCCGCCAAACTTACTGGCTGGAAAATTGACATCATTTCTGAAGCCGGAAAAAAAGTTGAGGAAGAAGCTGATGATGAGATAAACGACGAAGACGAGGCAACAGGTGAAGAATCGGCTGAAACTAAAGAGGAAAAAACGGGCGATATTAAGGCCCCTAAAGAGAAAAAAACCAAAAAATCTAAAAAAGATTCTTAATTCATAATGTTTGATTTTGCCATGTCTCAATTTATTTTATGGTCGGCCGCGATCGCGGTTATTGGACTGATCGTCGCCATTTGGCTAGCCACACGCATTAAAGCCATTGAGGTGACTAATGAACGTGCGAAAGAAATTTCGTCATACATTCGCGAGGGAGCAATGACATATCTTAATAAACAATATCGCGTACTCGGCGCGTTCATCACTGTTGTTGCGTTGCTAATTTTCTTTATCCCGGGATTCAGCTGGCAAACCGCTGTTCAATTTGTATTCGGAGCGGTCATTTCAATCGTTGCCGGTAATATCGGCATGCGAATTGCCACCAACTCAAACGCCAAGACTGCCGAAGCGGTCAAAGACGACATTGCCAAAGGTCTGCAAGTTGCGTTTTTTGGTGGTAGCGTTGCCGGTCTTTCAATTGTTGCGCTGGGACTATTGGGTGTGATTACTTGCTTTATTTTATTTTTTGACGCCGCTAATCCAGAAAGTATGTTTGGATTTGCCTTTGGTGCTTCTTCAGTCGCGCTCTTTGCCCGTGTTGGTGGAGGTATCTACACTAAAGCCGCTGACGTTGGTGCAGACTTGGTTGGAAAAGTTGAGGCCGGTATCCCGGAAGACGACCCAAGAAATCCAGCTGTAATCGCCGACAATGTTGGTGATAATGTTGGTGATGTAGCTGGCATGGGCGCTGACTTATATGAAACATACGTTGTGGCCATCATCTCGGCTACCGCGTTGGGCGCTTTGAGCGCTGCCACCTTTGGCGAACAAGCAATTTTTGTTCCAATGCTATTGGCCGCAATGGGAATCTTAGGAACTTTAGCTGGTAATTTAGTAGTAAAATTTTACAAAAATCCAAAACCGCATATCGTTATGAACACCGCCATTATGGTGGCCAATGTTACTACGATTATACTTGCCATCCCGATTATTCAAAACTTATTACCGGGAAACTTTAATGCGTTCTGGGCATTGGTTGCCGGACTAGTTGCCGGCGTGGTTATCTCGGCTGGTACTGAATATTTCACCTCTGACCGTTACCGCCCAACCCAAAAAATTGCTGAAGCCGGTGAAACTGGTGCGGCAACTGTTATCATTTCAGGGCTCGCCAGTGGCATGTTATCAACCATTGTTCCGATTGCCTGTGTTTCCGCCGCCACTTTGATCTCATACGAATTGGCCGGACTCTACGGCATTTCAATCGCTGCCATTGGTATGTTGGCATCGCTTGGTATTACTTTAGCAACTGATGTCTATGGTCCGATTACCGACAACGCTGCCGGTATTGCCGAAATGGCTGATATGGGGGCTGAAACCAGACAAAAAGCTGAAGTGCTTGATGCAGTCGGCAATTCAACCGCCGCCATTGGTAAAGGTTTTTCCGTTTCAGCGGCCGCTCTCATTGGCTTGGTATTATTAATCAGCTACTCCGAATTAGTTCACCTGGAAGTTATTAACTTGCTTAATGCTAAAGTGTTGGTTGGTTTATTTATTGGCGGCTTGTTGCCATTTGTGTTCGCCGCCCTCACCATGCAATCAGTTGGCAAGGCCGCTTATGCCATGGTTAAAGAAGTACGCCGACAGTTCAAAGAAATTCCCGGACTAATGGAAGGAACCGGCAAGCCAGATTACAAAAATTGTGTTGCTATTTCTACAAACGCCGCCATCAAAGAAATGATGCTGCCTGGCATTTTAGCCATCGTCACCCCGATCTGTGTCGGTTTTGGGCTCGGTCCAAGCGCTCTTGGTGGTTTCCTGGCCGCCTCCATGACCGTTGGCTTCTTAATGGCAATTTATATGGCTAACGCCGGGGGCTCCTGGGACAATGCCAAAAAATATGTTGAGGCCAATCATCTTGGCGGCAAAGGTTCGGCTGTCCATAAGGCCACCGTTATTGGCGACACGGTTGGTGATCCGTTCAAAGACACTTCCGGTCCGGCTGTAAATATTATGATTAAGGTTGTTGCGACCACTTCCGTTGTTATCGCTCCGCTACTGCTGTTATTCTAACAATAATTTTCAAAACGAGGCCGAAAAAAGATCTAGGCCTCGTTTTTTTTATCTGCTATAATGAAAATCTAACTTCTAAATTAAGATCTAATGAAAGACTTACATTCCGTTTTTAGCCAAACTCAAAAATTAAAAAAAGAACAAAAAGAGATTCGCGGTGCCTACAAAGATGCCCTAAAAAGTTCTGACTCCTACCAAAAAATCCTAGACGAAATTGCTGATTTAAAAACCCGTAAAAAAGAAATTGAAGATGGCATCAAGCTTGAAATGAAGTCCTCCTTTGAAAAGTTAGAAAATTTAAAATATGACATTGAAACCAATAATGAACTAATGAGCGACATCGCCTTAAACCAATTCGTGAAAGGCGAACCAATTCAGCTCAAGGACGAATACGATAACGAGTATGAACCGATTTTTTCTGTCCGGTTTAGAAAACTAAGCTAATCTGATAAAAAATAAGATTATTTTAAATAATCTTATTTTTTATCACAAATCATTGACTTACCAGGCCTTTTTTGTTAGGCTAAGGAGGCGTATAAAACGCTTTTTATTTTTAAAATCTGTTAACTATCATGAAAGTTGAAGTTAAAAAACTCGAACGGGGCACTGCGGAACTAACTATTGAACTGACCGTCGAAGAATACCAGCCGTTTTTGGAACAGGCCGCCAAAGAAATTTCCAAACACACCAAAATTCCTGGATTTCGTCCGGGCAAAGCTGATTTAGAAACCGTTAAAAAGAAGGTTGGCGAAGCTGAAATCTGGAACCAGGCATTGGAACCGGCCATTCATAAAACGTTTGTTCAGGCGCTTGATGAACAACAGCTAATTACCGTTGGAAATCCGCAGGTTGATATTGTAAAACTCGCACCCGGTAATCCGGTAGTGTATAAAGCAATTGTCAGCTTGTTGCCAAAAGCGGAAATCGCCGATTATAAAACCATTACTGTTGCCAAAAAATCGATTACCGTCAGCGATGAGCAAATCAACAAAATTATTGATGACATCCGCAAGGGTCGTAGCGCCGAAGCAGTGGTTAATCGTGAAGCCAGAATGAATGACAAGGTTGAAATCGACTTTGAAACTTTTATGGATAAAGTACCGATTGAACACGGCGAACAAAAAAAATTCCCGCTCGTGATTGGTGAAAAAACTTTTATTCCTGGTTTTGAAGAACAACTGGTCGGCATGAAAAAAGGTGAAACCAAAAAATTTCAATTAGAATTTCCAAAAAACTACCACCAAAAAAATCTGGCTGGACGTCTGGCAGATTTTTCAGTTGTGTTGCACGAAGTCTATGAACTAAGCTTGCCGGAAATTAACGACGAATTTGCCGCTACCCTTGGCAACTTTAAAACAGTTGCCGATCTAAAAGATCAGATTAAAAATAACCTCACGCTTGAAGAAGAACACAAAGAATCGCGCCGGCTGGAAGAAGAAATTTTGGATAAAATTATTGAGCAGTCAAAATTTGAGGACATTCCCGATGTACTCATCGATTCGGAAACCAAAAAAATGGTTGATGAGCTTGAACATAACTTAAGCCATCAGGGAATTAAATTTGACGAGTACCTCACTCACCTCAACAAAACCAAGGCTGACCTCTTGCTTGATTTTGTCCCTCAGGCTATTAAACGAGTGAAAAGCGCTTTAATCATCCGCAGTGTCGCTGACAAAGAACACGTCAAAGCAACTGATGAAGATATTCAAAATGAAATCATGAAAACGCTTGAGGCCTATGGTGGTAATCCGGACGTTGAAAAACAACTCAGCTCTCAGGCATACCGCGATTACCTCAAAAATATTATTGCCTCACAGAAAGTAGTTGAACACCTCAAGTCAGTGATGGTAAAATAGAATTGTTATTCTTCAAACTAACATTATGGAGTTTGGACATCACGTCTCAATTGCCGGCGGCGTTTTTAATGCCCCGGCCAATGCCGCAACTGTGGGTGGTGAAATCTTTCAAATGTTCACCCGGTCACCGCGCGGCGGCAATGCCCCAAAACTGACCGATGACATCGTTGATTTGTTCAAAACCAACTGCCAAAAATTTGGTTTTAAACATTACTATGTTCATACTCCGTACTACATTAATTTTGCTTCAACAAATCAAAAAATTTACCAGGCATCGATCAGGATTATTCGCGAAGAACTTGAACGAAGTTCGCTCCTAGGAGTCAAGGCCGTCATGACTCACCTCGGCAGTTCAAAAGATACAACTCGCGCCAAAGCGATTGATTTGGTTGCCGCCGGATTAATCAAAGCTTTAACCGGCTACCAAGGCACTGCGCAATTCTTGATTGAAATTGCCGCCGGCTCAGGTAATGTTATTGGCGACACTTTTGATGAAATAGCAACTATTATCAAAAAAGTTCAACCAAAAGTAAAAACTACGCTTGGTGTTTGTTTTGACACCGCTCACGCCTTTGCTTCCGGCTATGATTTACGAACCAAGCAAGCGGTCAATAAAACTTTTGATCAGTTTGATCAGCTAGTCGGCCTGGAAAAACTTATTTTGATTCACGGTAACGACAGCTTGGTTGATTTTGGCGCTCGCGTTGATCGACACTGGCACATTGGCCAAGGTAAAATCGGTCTGGAAGGTTTTCGTAGCATCATCAATCACCCCAAACTAAAAAAAGTTGATATGATTCTTGAAACCCCTGATTACACCTGGGATAAAAAAAACTTAATGACTGTAAAAAAAATCCGCGATGCTCGATAACAGCGTTCTTTTTATTTTAGAGGCACTGGTAACACTACTATTTGTTCTCATCGCTTTTAGGCTCGGCAAAACCTGGCTCATAGCTTTAATAGCCGTCTCTGTTGTTTTAATGAATATTTTTGTTATTAAAGGGATGTATTTATTTGGCTTGGCAGTTACCGGTGGCAATGTACTCTACGGTTCAACTTCACTGGCAATTGACGTGATTAATGAGCATTATGGCAGAAAAGAAGCAACTAAGGCCGTAATGACCGGATTTTTTGTCACTGTTTTTTTTCTTATCAGCAGTCAATTTATTTTACATTTTCAACCAGCCGATTATGATATTGCCCAAAGCTCATTGGCAACTTTATTCACTCTGACACCAAGAATTGTCATTGGTTCAATGATTGCCTATTTGGTAGCTGAAAATTTAGATGTTTGGTTGTTTACTAAAATTAAAAAACTGACCGGCGAAAAATATTTATGGTTACGCGCCACTGGCTCAACTTGGATTTCACAACTAGTTGACTCAATTACTTTTACCGTCATTGCTTTCGCTGGTGTTTATCCGCTATTTGATTTAATTTTATTTACTTACCTCATTAAAATTATTGTTTCGATATTAGACACTCCTTTTATTTACCTTACTCGTCATTTTAAACCAAAAGAATTATGCAACTAGCCATCTGGTCGGACTCCCACGACAACATCCCCAACATCCAAAAAGCTTTAGCCTATCTTAAACAAAGAAATATTACTTTTATGATCCACTGCGGCGATTTAGCCGCGCCGGCCGTAATCAAAAAAGAGCTTGGCCCAAACTTTAATGGTGAAGTTCATTTTATTCACGGCAACGTCGCCGATCGCGAACTAAACCAAAAAGTTGCCGCTGAATTTAAAAATATTACCTGCCATGGGGACCAAGGTGAATTAGCAATTGACGGCAAAAAAATTGCTTTCAATCACTACCCCGAAGAAGCCAAAAAATTAGCCGAAACTGGTAAATATGATGTTGTCTTTTATGGCCATAATCACATTCCCTGGGAAGAAACTATTGGTCAAACTAAACTATTAAATCCGGGAACGCTGGCCGGAATGTTTGCCAAAGCAACTTTTGCTGTTTATGACACCAAAACCAATACTGCGGAATTAATCTTATTAGAAAAAATATAATTATGACTCCCAAAATTTTTGTTGCCACTAAAGCATTTATTGTTCACCAAGGAAAAGTTTTAATTGTTCGTGAATCTACGAATTATGGTGAGGGGACGAATGCCGGAAAATACGACGTCGTTGGCGGTCGCGTTAAACCAGGCGAAAATTGGAGTGACAGTTTAAAACGTGAAGTCAAAGAAGAAACCGGACTCGATATCCAAATCGGTAAACCGTTTTATGTCGGTGAATGGCGACCAGTTGTTAATAATGAACCGTGGCAGGTGGTTGGAATATTTTTTGAGTGTCACGCTACCACCGACCAAGTTCAACTCAGTCAGGATCATGACGATCACCAATGGATTGAACCGGCCAATTTCAAAGAGTATGATTTAATTCCCAATCTCAATGAGGCATTTGAAGCCTATCTATAGAATATGCCTAAAACTATTACCGTCAAAGTCACTCCGCGTTCAAGTAAAACTGAAATCATTGAGGAGTCGGATACCTTTCTAAAAATTAAACTCAAATCTTCGCCGCTCAAAGGGGAGGCAAATACTGAATTAATAAAATTTCTATCCAAACACTACAAAATTGGCAAATCTCAAATTGAAATAGTTAAAGGCTTGACCTCTCGGGAAAAATTGATTAGAATCTTACAATAAAGTTTTAAAGTCAAAAACAAAAACCGCCCAAAAGCGGACAAATTATAAAAAAATCGCCTAATTAAGCGGTTTTTTCGTTTTCCTAAGGAAAAACTATTGACAAAGTCTGGCCTTTGTGCTATTATGACCAGTTACCTTGAAAACTAAAAATCTGTCTAGAAGTCTGCAGACTGCCCAAACAGGGTCATCCTCCGGAGTGCTTCTTGTGCGCTACACAAGGAGGGGCTTCATTGTGTCTGTGGAATTTTGGGTAGCAGGTATGAAACCTTGTACCTTTTCAACAACAAACCTCCTTTCATCTGCTATCCAATGTTCTGCAGGCACGACAAGCACGAAGTTTCTTTTCTGGAAAATCTGGCTCAGGCTCGATTTTTCCAAAAAATAACCTTCTTGTCTGCAGACTTCTGAACAGATTTCTGTTCTTACTACGGAAGTCGCCTACTGGCGGCTTTTTTAGTTATTAACGTCCGCTGCGGCACCCGGATCAACAACCGCCTCGGTTGTTGTTGCGGCTACCGGGTCAACACCAACCATCCAAACTTCTGGCCATGCCACATAATGACTCTTAAATTCCTGCTCTTTAACTTCGCCGTTTGGATAGATAATGGTGTATTTAAAATAGGTGTCGGCTCCCGGATGGGCTGATTCAACTTTTTTCTTTTCGCCAGGCGCCAACTCCGTTGTTTCAATGTAGCGCGGCGCACCAGGACTGGTAACGTTATAAATTGTTGGCGGATCAGGATCAATAATTGCCTGGCGGCCGTCTTTGGTGCCGTAGAATTCGAAAACCAAAGTATCGCCTTCCATTTTAGCAATAAACAAAATATGGTACCCGGTGTCATTTAAAAATTTCAAATCCGGCGCGGGGTCATAAATGGTGGCATCCATGCCCGCCGGTTCATAATAGACAACTCGATATGAATGATTGCGGCGCTGCACAATCGGCAAACCAGAGTATAGCGCTGCCCGAAATGTTGTGGTACCAATTTGGCATAAGCCGCCGCCGTATTCCGGAACGGTTCGATTACCTTTAATCACTAACTCCTGCAAATACCCATTTTCACCGTCGATTTCTCCCAACGCATCGAGCAACGAAAATTCTTCGCCGGGGGCAATCAAAATACCGTCCAGACTCTTTGCACCGGTAGCGATATTATGCCGGCGATTTTTCGGACTGCCGGCAAAATTTGATGTGCCGCGCCCGATCAATTCCTTGATGCCTAAATTATTTAATTCTGAAGTTGCGACTTTAGCCGGATCAACTTCCACCACCAATTCAATCGGCAGGGCGCTGCCAATAATAATTTGTTGATTAATCTTCTCATAGCTCGCATCAACGCTCAGCTTTTTACCATCTTGGCTGCTTTGAAATTCCGTAACACGATCACCTTCAAGCGTAAACTTAGCATCACTGGCCGGCACGTCAATATCTTTTGCCAAAGGTGTTAAAAACTCAACAACTTTATCTTTATTAAAACCGACAACAATTTCGCCTTCTAATTCCTGGAACTCAAGCCAATTAACAAACTCCGCTTTTGGCACTGTCCAGCTTTGATCTTCATAAGCCAAAGTCAATTCATCAATCACTAAAATCTTTTCGATACTGTTGACAGCTGACGCGGTTTGATTTTTTTTGATTGCCGGCTCCTGGAACACTAAGTCCATTTGGATTGGTTCAAAATTCAAGGCTGTAATCTGATTAACCAGTTTATCAACTGCCAAATCATAATCAAACAAATATCCGGATTCTTCGCCAGTCACTGCAACGCTATCGCCGTCAATTTTTAAACCGGCATTTACTGGTGGCTTTTCCATTTCCGATAAACTGGAGCGCAGCGCATTCAACAGCTCGGCTCGATCAAGATTGTAACTAATTTGCACGCTAGTACCCGACACTAAAGCCTTAGCCTGAGCGGCAAGGTCGCCAAACCAGCTGCTGCGCCGACCGACTTGCCAGGCCTCGTCTGCCGTTTTATTCCAGTCAAAAGTCAAAATCGGCTTGGCTAAATCGGGATCAGCCGCTGTGATAGTAATGGGGTTAATCACCACTTCTTTTTCTAAAGTTTTAAAAACTAAACCTTTAGTTTGAATATTTTTTTCAATGCTATCCAAATAGCCCAAGACCTGCTGTCGCGATTGTCCGCCAACATCCAGATAGCCAATTTTTACCCCCCGATAAAACTTCTTAGCATAAGACTGTTCATACACTACTACTCCCGTAATCAACACTGTCACGAGAACCAAAAAAAAGACGGCGAAAATCAACCATCTTTTTTTACTTACAACCATCTTTTTGTTTTCCTCGCTATGCTTGCTTGGCGTCATTTTGTTTTTCCGTCTTTTAAAATCTCATTAAGGATTGCTTTGGCAATCTGTGTCTGCTCTTCCTGATCGGTCACGGCGGTTGAAAGAGTTATCCTGACATTGCTACCGACTTCACAATCAGCCGGCAAATCTTTAATTGGCCAGGTCAGGCGCTGACCGTCATCGGTAATAATCACTGCATCTTTATTTTCAAACTTTTCCAGACGAGCCGATAAAAACCGACGACTACGATTATGCTCTAGGTGTTTCATGGTAATGTTAGTCTTGCGAAACCTCAATCGGAATAGTAGTCCGTCGCTGGGTTTTTGGCAAGGTAATTGTTAAAACCCCATTTTTCAAAGTTGCCGATATCTTATCAGTTTTTACTTCAACTGGCAAAATAATCGACCGCGAAAAGCTCCCCCAGTAACACTCTTGATAAAAATAATCAACCGCTTCGTCATTAACCACCTCCGAACGACGCTCGCCCCGGATGGTAAGCATGTCATTATTCAAAGATATTCTCAGGTCTTCTGCCTTTACCCCAGCAATCGCTGACTTGATATAAATATTCTTCTGATCCTGATAAACATCAAGCAACAACTGGCCCTCCGTTTCGTCTTCAAACCAGTCGGATGAATTATCAAAATTAACTACCTCCAATTTTTGTTTTCCCCCGTTTGTCATTTTTGATTTTAACGCGTAAGTTACCCTTATTATAAAAAAAATAAAAAGAAAAATCAAGGTGAGTACGGTAGAAAAAATCGTCATTTTATGCTATACATAACCTACGAACGTTGACAAAAGTACTGTTGGAATATAAAGGACACAACCATTACCAGAAAGGAGGCTGTTGCCTTGGACAAAACCGAAACTGCCATCAGGCGTCGGGTGGTGGTGTTGCTAGTGCAACCAACCACCTATGACGACCGCGGCTATCCGCTCTCGTTTTGGCGGGGCGTCTTACCGTCAAATACCTTGAGAGTTATGGAAAGCCTTACGCACCAAGCGTTTAGCGAATCGAATGTTCCGGTCACCGACTGGGAAGTGCACAGTTTTAATGAAACGGTCTCGGCCGAGAGAATTAAGCGGCCGCGCCGACTAGTCCAGCGCTATCGTCAAAGCGGCGCGCAAGTCATTGTCGGACTCGTTGGTGTTCAGACCAACCAGTTTGTTCGGGCCCGCGATTTAGCCCGCGACTTTCTTGCAGCCGGCGTGCAGGTGGTCATCGGAGGATTCCACGTCAGCGGCTCAATCAGCTCAATGACCTGGGGCATTTCAACCGACGACACCAAACGCCAGGGCATTCCGTGCCCCGGTATTGTGCCGCCAGAAATTCTGGGCCTAATCAGTGAAGGCGTTATCGTCTTTCACGGTGAAGCCGAAACTGTCTGGCGCCAGACCCTGATTGATTTAGTGTCAGACAATATGCCCGCCAAACCAACGCTGGCCGAGATCGAACGCTTGATCAAAAGTCGGCAGACCATCCCCGGCGTGTTTTATATCGGCGGACGACCGGCACTAACTGACGCGCCACTGGCAGCCTACCCGGTTGATCGCGGACGATACGCTGCCACCATGGGCACCATCGACACTGGCCGCGGCTGCCCGTTTGCTTGCAGTTTTTGTACCATTATTAATGTTCAGGGACGCGACCCCCGTTGGCGGGATCCGCAACTGATCATCCAAATGGTCAAAGACATTTGCCGGCAACATGGTAGCTTCTGGGCATTTTTCACCGACGACAACCTCGCGCGCAACCCACACATGCGCGAACTGCTTGAAGGCCTTGCTAGCCTGCGCCGCCAAGGCTATCAAGTCTCTTTCATGGCCCAGGCCGATCTGGCAAGCTTTCACAATATTCCCGGTTTCGGCGAAGCGCTTGCCCAAGCCGGCTGCCGCCAAGTGTTTTTAGGGATGGAAACGGTTAACCCTGAAAGTCTCAAACAAGCACGCAAGCGGCAAAACCGTCCCGAAGATTATGCCTGGCTGTGTGAACATCTGCACCAGCTAGACATTATGGTTCATGTCGGCTACATCGTTGGTTTCCCCAACGACACGCCGCAAAGCGTCATTGAAGACGTCAAAACAATTCGCTCGCTAGGAGTTGATATGGCGTCGTTTTACATCCTGACGCCGCTACCAGGTTCGGAAGACCACGTTCGCCTGGTCAACGCCGGTGTCGCGATGGATGACGACTTCGATCGGTACGATTCGTTTCATGCGGTGACCGATCATCCGCTGATGACTCGCAAACAACTGGAAGCAACCCATCGCCAGGCGTTCAAAGAGTTTTATCGGTCACACCATATGATCAACTCGCTACGACTGGCAAGCCAGCAGCGTTTCCGGGGTTTGTTTGGCGGTTACTTATGGTACCGTAACAGCATTTTGGGTGAACGCATTCACCCGATGATGTGCGGCTTTTGGTCAGTGCGCCGGCGTCGTGAACGTCGAGTCGACTGGCCGAAAGAAAGCTTCGTGACATTTTGGTCGCAGGAGTTGTGGCACCGCCTGCGCTACTTCGGCCAAACCATCGCCAACTTCTTTATTTTCCAGCATGTCTACTTTGAATCTCGACTGTCGGAAGAAATCGCTCGCTTTGCCGCAGACAATCGTTCGGCGCTTGGTCGCTGGCTAAAACGAAAAACCAAGCTGCCAATCGAAAAACTCCGGCTGGAAAAAGAGCCTGTTCTCAAAATGATGTCGCGTGAACTCACCGGCATTTCTGACTGGGTAGTCCGTACCTTTAGCCTCCCGCCGAGTCGAGCCTGGCTGAATGCCTTTTGGGTCAAGTATGGCCGCCAAAAGTGGGGACTTCTCTGGAAGCCTCATTGGCACCTCAAAATGGTGCCCTATGCAGTCACCGAAGTGATCTTTGCCTTACGGTTTGGGCTAACCTTGGCCCACCACTTTAGTTGCCGCTAATAAGGTAACTTCTCCTTACCGTCGCACGTTACATAACGTATCCGACGGTTTTTTATTTAACCAAATGCCTAAACTATTGACAAAATTCTAACTATATGATATAATCATTTATTAGAAAAATAAGCCAAACTATGAATTTAAAAAATCATAACAATTTGCTAATTTTAGCCAAAAAGTTAGTTATTATTCAACTACTTATTGCTGTATTTGCCTCAATTTTATTGCCGTCTGGACCAGTTTTAGCGCAAGAACCGCTGACTATTTCTAATATTGAGGTGGTACAAAACGATAAAACTGCCACCATTTCCTGGCGCACTAACCGCGCTGCGTATGGCAAAATTCAGTGGGGTATTACCACCAATAACTATAAGTGGAGCCTCCAAAGTGGTAAAAAAGACGTTGTCCAGTCTATGACTATCACCGGACTTTTTTCTGAGACTAACTATTACTTCCGTATTACCGCTTGGGATGATACCACCGAAGTCACCTCTTTTGAACAGACTTTCCAAACTAAAAAATTAAGTGATAACAAGGCACCGACAATTTCCAATGTGACGGTTGCTTACTTAACCGGTAGAACCGCAACAATCCAGTGGGAGACCGATGAGCCGGCAACGACCGAAGTTGAATATGGCTTGACTTCCGGACCGTATAACCAAAACAAGGGGGACGGCGCTCTTAAAAGAATTCATGATATCACTTTAACCGGTCTGCTTGATGGGTCACACTATCACTTCCGGGTCAAATCAAAAGATAAAGATAATAATGTCACCACTTGGTATGACATGACATTCCAAACTAAGCTGACCGAAAAAACTGACAAAGACGCTTTAATTATCTACGACATTAAACCAGCTGCCGAAAATGACGTAAGCATTACCCAAACTACTGCTGTTATTTCCTGGCGCACTAATAAATTAGCAGAAGGCTGGGTTCGTTACGGTACAACCAGCAATTTAGGAACAACGGTTTCAACCAACCCGCCACGCGATTTCACCCACACTATCACCTTAGCCGGATTAACGGCGGGGCGTACCTATTATTTTGAAATCCAGGTTCGTGATGTCTTGGGCAAAGAAATTAAAACCGAAAAATATACCTTCACAACCAAATCAACTCCGCAGTACCAAACAACCAATCAGCCCGGAACCATCGGTTCGGGTTCTGTACTTGGTGCTACCGCTTGTAATATTGATTTCAAAACTGATCTTGGTTTCTTCGGCGCTTACTACAACCTGCCGGAAGGTCACCCTGACGTTGGTCTGCCACTTGGTGGCTGGTCAAAAGTTGGCCGCGAAAATGATTGGTATAGTTCACAATATTTTTCCATGAACCGTGTTGACGGTAATCTGGTTTTTGGTACCAACTTCTTCCCGTTAAACGAGGGCAAGCCAGGAGACCCAAACTACTTTGCTGTTAACTGGCGTGCCATTATTTCCGTGCCACAGGACGGTTACTACAACTACGAAATTAGTTCAGACGACGACTCTTGGTTATTCATTGACGACGAATTAACTTCAAACTTAAACGGTATTCACCCGGCCAAGCCGGAAACCAGACAAGTATACTTAACAGCTGGTTACCACAAACTTGAAATCTTTTATGCCGACCGCGCTAAGCGTAATGCTTGGTTTGAGTTCAAGCCGGATAACCGCCTGAAATTTCATCCGTTACCAACCAGTTGTGAAATTGAAGACGTCTTAGACTACAATAATTCGGGAGTCGGCGGAGGCGCTACCACTTCAACTGGTTCAACCGGCCAAGTCCTAGGTGTTAAAACCACATCAGGAGCAACTACAACTTCAGTTAGTCCGTATGTCTGTAATCCAAACTTAGGCTACACTAAATTCAAGGCTTTATACAAAACCGCCGACAGTCCGGACATCTGGGCAATTCTTGAAACCGGCCAAAAACACTATATCACCAGCCCGGAAGCATTCAACAAATACCAGTGCGATTGGTCAAAAGTCAAAACTGTTTCAAAATCTTACCTAAACAGTTTTCCGAATGCTAACCTGGTTCGCACGCCACAGGACCCAACTGTTTATCATTTATTCCAACGCGCTGATGTGAAGTGGTTAAAAATCAACATTCCGTCACCAACTGTCTTTGTTAGCTATCCGAATAACTACTGGGGCAACGTTGCTCGTATTGATATTCTCGACATTCAATCATATCCGGATGTTAAGCTCATCAGTGTTAAAAATGACCCTAAAGTATACTTGATTGAAAACGGTAAGCGCCGCTGGATTCCAACCGCCGCCGTGTTTGAGAAATATAACTATGAATGGGCTGAAGTGGTTGAATTAAATCAAATTCACTTAGATTACTACGAAGAAGGCGCAACCTTAAACTAACTGACATAAAATCTTGACTAAACCCCAAGACTAAGATATAGTAGTTTACGTACAATTTAACTTAAATCCCGCCAAGCGTGCGGGATTTAAGTTTCTCGCCGCCATCGTCTAGTGGTTAGGACATCAGGTTTTCATCCTGGTAACCGGAGTTCGATTCTCCGTGGCGGTACCAGAAAAAATCTCCGACTTGTCGGAGGTTTTTTCTTTAATTTTTTTTATAATGGCTTCAGTCCCGCTTCAATCTGATTCCGCCGCGGTTCCAAAAATGGCGGCAAGGCCAAAGTCTCTCCTAATTTTTCGACTGACTCGTCAGCACTAAATCCTGGCTCGTCAGTAGCCAGTTCAAATAAAATACCGTAGGAAATACGAAAGTATACTGATTTAAAATAAAACCGATCAACCACTCCAGAGTTAGACCAACGAAATTCAGATAAACGCTGCAGCCATTGCTTTTGATTTTGCTCATCACCAATACGAAACGCCACGTGATGAACACCACCGGCGCCAACCAGACCAAAATTTCCCCGACGCTCAACCACGTGAACTTCCTTGCCTGGGCCGCCACCATCAAGAGAAAACACGACAACACTTTCTTCAGCGCGATCAAGACTAGGATAGCTGTCTTCCTTTTTAAAATTTAATAACTGAGTTAAAACCGGCTCCAAATCAGTCAAGGATGGCGTCGCCAATTGTACGGCGTAAAATCCCCGCAGGGCATGTTCGGCCGGCACGTCCGTTTTAGTCCACGGCGTCCCAGCAAACGGCAAGCCGTTGTCATTAACCAGCGCTAATTTTTGTCCTTCTGGATCAAGAAAAAATAAAGCCTCACGACTACCAAGTTGGTGGATACCAAAATGCTCAACGCTATATTTTTCCAAACGCTCAATCCAAAAATTAAGCGCTTCTTTGCTAGCCACTCGAAACATTGTCCTAATAATGCCATCATTAGTTTCGCTATTTGGTCCAGCCTGCGGCCAATCAAAAAAAGTCATGTCCGTGCCAGGCGTTCCTTTGGCATCGGCGTAAAAAAGGTGGTACGCCGTCACATCGTCTTGATTAACGGTTTTTTTAACCAACCGTAAACCCAACACTTCTGTATAGAATGAAAGGTTCTTTTTAATTTGGCCAGTGACAGCAGTAACATGATGAAGTCCTAATAATTGCATAAAAATAGATAATTATATACGATTGATACAGTTCAGCCATTATAACTTGATTATCAATTTTCATCAATGAGCACCTCGGCCACTTTACTAGAAAATTATTTCCATCTTTTTATACCAGGTTCGTCCAATGCCGCCGAGACTCTATTTTTATTACACGGCACTGGTGGCGACGAATATTCATTGCTTGATATTGCTAAAATGCTCATGCCACAAGCCAACATCTTAAGTGTCCGTGGCAACGTTCTTGAAGGTACCTATAACCGTTTTTTTCAACGATACGCCGACGGTACTTTTAACCAAGCTGATTTAAAACGACAAACCCAAGCACTCAAAAATTTTATTATCACCGCCGCCAAACACTATCAACTTAATCAAACTAAAATTTGCGCCATTGGTTATTCTAATGGTGCTAACATCACCGCCAACCTACTATTAACGTCACCCCAGACTATCACAACTGCTATTTTGTTTCGACCAACTTTGCCGGCTAAACCAGCCATCAGTCCAAACCTTCAAACAACCAAGGTTTTGATTGTTAGTGGCACTAACGACCAGCTAGTTCAGCCGGAATTAGCAACCGAATTATCAACTCTTCTTAAAAATGCCGAAGCTAATGTTAAGCTTGTTTGGCGCGAGGCTGGTCACCAGCTCGATTACCAAGATATTGATATCGCTCACCAATGGCTAACCGAAACCGTCTTATGAAAAATAATATTTACGATGTAATCGTCATCGGTGGAGGAGCCTCCGGCATGATGGCCGCTGGACGAGCGGCTGAACGCGGCAAACGCGTTTTGCTTTTGGAAAAAAATAAAACCCTTGGTGAAAAGCTAAAGATCACTGGTGGTGGCCGATGTAACATCGCCAACGCCGAAGAATCGGTCCAACTGCTTTTAGGTCATTATGGCGCCGCCAAGCAATTTCTCTTTTCCTCATTTTCTCAGTTCGGCGTGTCAGATACGTTCACGTTTTTTGAATCAAAGGGCTTACCCTTAGTAATTCAGGAGCGCCAGCGCGTATTTCCCAAAACCGAAAAAGCGGCTGATGTTTTAAAAGTATTAGAGCAATATCTCAAACAACACAACGTTGAAATAAAAACTAATGTCCGGGTCAATGAGATTGTTGGCGTCAACGGAAAAATTAAAAACATTATCGCCGACAAAAAAATTCTTCAAGCCAATTCCTACATCGTCGCCACCGGCGGCAAATCGCATCCCGAAACCGGTTCTACCGGCGACGGTTTCAAATGGCTGGCCAGCCTTGGCCACACGGTCACGCAACCAACACCAAGCATCGTACCATTGGCAGTTGATGACAGCTGGGTTAAAAAACTCGCCGGCGTGACATTGCCTGAAATGAAAATCACTTTTTTTCTTAATGACAAAAAAAGTTTTAGTCTCAAGGGACCGCTACTTTTTACCCATTTTGGTTTATCAGGTCCGCTTATTTTAAACGCCGCTAAAAAAGTCGCTGATTTGCTGCATGCCGGACAAGTTACTGCCACAATCGATATTCATCCGACAAGCGACTTGGGCAGTTTTGATAAACAGATAATAAAAATTTTTGATGATAATAAAAATAAAACGTTAAAAAATGTTTTTAAAGAAATCACTCCTGCTGGCACCGCTGGCGTTATTTTATCACTAATAAAAAATGTTGATTCAGAAACAAAAGTACACAGCATTACTAAAGATCAGCGCAGACAAATTGTTTATTTATTAAAAAATTTACCAGTCACCATTAAGGGTTTAATGGGAGATGACCGGGCCGTCATTAGCGACGGCGGTGTTTCGCTCAAAGAAATTGATGCTAAAACCATGCAATCAAAACTCTATTCCAATCTCTTTGTCACTGGTGATTTACTCCACATCAGCCGGCCGTCAGGCGGCTACTCATTGCAACTTTGTTGGACTACTGGCCACATTGCCGGATCATATTGTTAAACCGGTTTGACAGCCGGCGCTCGCTTGGTTAGGATAACCATACTTTTGGACAACCACGGGAGGTACCTTTATGCCAAAAGCCCTGACCAGCACCTTGAAATTTCTTTTTGCCCGAGGCACCGAAGCCGATGCCGTTACCAAGGCAAACGAATACTGTAAAATGACGCCCTGTCATCGCGTCAAATACCACAAAATGCCAAAAACTGGCGGCGAAGAATCAATCACCCGGCTTTCGCGGGAACTGGCCGCCGGTGGCAGGGGAGCAGTCCCTAATGCCGGGGACATTTGGCTCGCTGTTGTCGAGCAAAAAATACCCTCAACGGCCGAAGTTAATGTCGGTCAAGAAACCATTCAAACCCATGAAGTCAAAGTGACTGACGGCAACTTCGACAACCTGGAACGCCTGGTCAACGAATTTGCCCGCGATCACATTGTCATCAAACACGACCTATTGTGGGACCGCGAAAATCCCAAAACCTGGATTGTCATGATCACCTATGCTGTAAAGTATCAATGACGAATGCTCATTGCCGTTTTGTTGAAACCTAGCACCAACTGGGTTTTATTTTTTTAGCGCAATCTTCGTTTTTTTGGGCTTTTTTTGATATTTATCAATAAAATGGCGTTTGGACCATTGACAAAATGAAAAATGGGCATATAATGCATTAATTGTCAATGAGCAAACCCTGCTCCTTGATAGTAAAGGCTTTCAGGCTTTTTTAGTTTTCGTTCATTAGTCACAATACCGCAACCGCAGAAGGAAGGAACCATTATGCCAGATAGCACCACTGCTAGTTTGGTAATCCGATGCATGGATCGCCGCATCGGAAGCCGCAAGTTTGCTGATCTGTTGGATCGGTTCGAAATTTGCCAAGAAGGCGAATATGACCTCGTGTCAGTGGCCGGTGCGGCCAAAGACATCCTGTCAGATCAGGAGGGAGAACAGGAATACCTGTTCAAACAGATCGCTCGTTCCGTAAAGTTGCACGGTACCACTCGGATATTCTTGTTCTTTCACCAGGAATGCGGTGCCTACGGCATCACTGATCATAGCCTGGAGGAAATGAAACAAGAACAAGACATCGCCGAAATCATCGGCAAAATCAAGAGCAGATTCCCGGACCTTACAGTCTACGGGTATATCATGACCGGCTTAAACGACCCGGAGCTCGACCTTAAGCCGACCACCCCCCTCAACATAGGCAAAAAAAGCCTAATTTAAGCCAATATTTGGCAACACGGCCCTATCCTCAATATGGGGCTTTTTCTTTATTTTTTATTTTTTTTGACCCTTGACAAAGAGCTAAAAATTTGTATACTTTAGATAATTTTTTAAAAATAGCGAATTTTAACCCATATGCCTGAACCAAGGCAGGAAAAATGGTGGCAAGAGGGCCTGGGGCTCGCTATGGAACTAACTGGCTGGCTGATTATACCAGTTCTAGGGGCGCTCATTTTGGGCAAATGGCTGGATCAGCGCTATGACAGCGCACCATGGCTGTTCCTGCTTTGCACCGCTATAGCGTTTATTATCACCTGTTGTGGTATCATTTATAAAGCAGCTACCTGGATGCGAGAAATCAGCACCGATCAAAATAAACAAAATAATAATTTAGAGGCAAAGAGCAAGATTAATGACTCAGACAAACGAAGCTAAAACTGAAGTGGCTAAAGACATTCTTGGCCAGACCGAAGGGCAGGAGACAACCTCCCAAAGCTCCGAAGTCAAACATGAATCCACCCTGTTCGCCGAACCGGTTTTTCATTTTGGGCAGTTTGCGATTACTAACGCCCTGTTGACTTCCTGGCTGGCGGTACTTATCATTATTGTTCTTTCAGTCATGGTCCGAAAAAAAATTGCATCCGTACCGCGTGGCATTCAAAACTATGCCGAATCAGTCCTTGAGGGTGCCATTAATTTAGCCAACTCTGTTACTGGGTCGTCAGAAAAATCTTTAAAATTTCTACCAATTGTTTTCCCGCTCTTCATATTTATCCTTATTAATAACTGGCTAGGCCTGCTACCCGGTGTTGGGTCAATTGGTTTTATTGAAAGCCACGGGGGCGAATCAATATTTGTGCCACTTCTGCGCGGCGGTACTGCTGATTTAAATTTAACTTTGGCGCTTGCCCTAATGGCTGTTATTGCCACTCACATTTTTGGGGTCATCACGGCTAACGCCTGGGGTCATCTTAATCGATTCATCAATATCAAGGTACTACTAGAAATTCCTAAAAAAATTTTTGTTGAAAAAGAATACACAGCCATTTTGGTCAACCCGATAAAATTTTTTGTCGGTTTGATTGAGGCGGTTGGGGAATTAGCAAAAGTCGCTTCGTTGTCATTTCGATTGTTCGGCAACATTTTTGCCGGCGAGGTCTTACTGGCAGCGATGAGTGCAATTTTTGCTTTCATCTTGCCGTTGCCCTTTATGTTCTTGGAAATCATTGTCGGCATTATCCAAGCGTTAATATTCGCTATTCTGACGCTGGTATTTTTGACCGTCATGACCAGCGACCACGAACACGAAGAGGCGCATTAATTTAACTAACTAATTAATAATTAATAACGCGAAAAAAACACGTTTCTTTCGCACAATAAGGAAAAAATTATGGATTTAACATTTTTAGCCAAAGCCCTTGCTATCGGACTCGGATCATTCGGTCCAGCTTTCGCTATTGGTATTATTGGCGCCAAAGCCATGGAAGCAATTGGTCGCAACCCAGAATCAGCCCAAAAAATCTTGGTGCCGATGTTGTTGGCCGCTGCTTTTGCTGAAGCTATCGCCATCTACGCTTTAATCATCGCTTTCTCAATCAGCGCTTAATAAAAAAATATGGCCGAAATAATCAGCACGTTTCACATCGATTGGAAAATTATTATTGCCCAACTTGTTAATTTCGCCTTGGTTGTTGGCGTGCTGTGGTTTTTCGCTTTCAAACCTCTGGCAAAAACGATGAATGAACGCACCGCCAAAATTGAGCAGGGTTTGCGTAATGCCCAGGCCGTTGAACAACAGCTTAAAGAAGCCGAACGTGAGTATCAGGTTGTAGTAACGCGCGCCAAGAAAGAAGCGGAAGGTATCATTATAAGCGCCCGTGAAATGGCTGAAACTCAACGAAACGAAACATTGACTAAAACCAAAACTGAGGCGGCAAAAATAATTGAAACCGCCAAAGGTCAACTCGCAGCGCAAAAACAACAGATGGTCAATGACGCTCGAACTGAATTGGCGGAAATCGTCGCCCTGGCTTCTGAAAAAATCATTGCGCAAAAACTAACTGATAAAAGCAACTTGGAACTCATTGAAAAAACAATTAAAGGAGTAAAGGTATCATGAGAATCTCCGACAAAAAATACGCTCGCGCCTTGTATGAAGCAACGGAAAAAATCTCTGGCGTCAAACGCGATGCGGTGGTGAAAAAATTTGTTGCTGTGTTGGCCAGACACCACGCTTTGTCGCGAATCGAAAACATCATCAATGAATATCAGCGGTATGCGATCGAGCAGCAGGGGCAGCTAAGCGTCACAGCCACATTTGCCAAAAAAATATCAAAGGCGGAAAACGAAAAATTAATTACCAAATTAAATAAAATGCTGCAGCGCAAGGTTATCCTAGAAACCGCCATCGACAGCACACTTATCGGCGGCAGCATAATCAAATATGGTGATACAGTAGTTGACGGCAGCGTCAAACGAGCAATCGCCGATTTAAAACAATCAATGGTACAAATCTATGCAAAAAAATAACAGCGATTACATAATTGACAGTTTGCGCCGACAACTGACGGATTTCCAACCTGAGGTCAAAACCGAACGAGTCGGTACCGTGGTCGAAATCGGTGACGGCGTAGCAAAGATGACCGGGCTTTCACAAGTAATGGCCATGGAGATGCTTGAATTCCCTCACGGGATTATGGGCGTCACCCTCAACCTAGAAGAGGATTTGGTTGGTGCCGTGATATTTGGTGAATTTAATGAAATTAAAGAAGGGGATACTGTCAAAGGCACCGGTACCGTTTTGTCAGTCCCAGTTGGCGAACAGTTAATCGGCCGAGTTGTTGATTCGCTTGGCGTACCTCGCGACGGCAAAGGACCGATTAACACCACAAAGCGCTACCCTATTGAAAAAATTGCGCCACGCGTTATTGAACGACAGCCGGTAAACACTCCGCTGCAAACCGGCATTAAAGCCATCGACTCAATGATCCCAATTGGCCGCGGCCAACGTGAATTGATTATTGGTGACCGCCAAACCGGTAAAACGGCTGTTGCCATTGATACTATCATCAACCAAAAAGGTAAAGACGTAATTTGTATCTACGTCGCTATTTCTCAAAAACAATCAAATGTCGCCCGCGTTATCGCGAAACTTGAAGAACACGGCGCTATGGACTACACCACCATCGTTGTAGCCTCTGCTTCTGATCCGGCTTCAATGGCGTTTATCGCACCATACAGCGGCTGCGCGATCGGCGAATACTTCACCGATAACGGCAAAGATGTTTTGGTAATCTATGACGACTTAACCAAACAAGCTGCAGCCTATCGACAGGTATCACTCCTACTTCGCCGCCCACCCGGACGCGAGGCTTTTCCAGGAGACATTTTCTATCTACATTCCCGACTACTTGAACGCGCCTGCCGACTCAGCGATGAAAAAGGCGGCGGTTCTCTAACCGCTTTGCCAATCATTGAAACGCAAGCCGGAGATATTTCAGCCTACATCCCAACCAACGTCATTTCTATTACTGACGGCCAAATCTTTTTAGAGTCTGATCTGTTCTATCAAGGTATCAGACCGGCTGTCAACGTTGGCTTATCCGTCTCACGTGTCGGTTCGGCCGCGCAAACCAAGGCAATGAAAAAAGTTGCCGGCAAGTTGCGCTTAAGCCTCGCTCAGTATCGTGACTTGGCCGCTTTCGCGCAATTTGGTTCCGATCTTGATAAAGCCACCCAAGAACAAATCAACCGAGGAGCACGCATCACTGAAATCTTGAAACAGTACCAGTACGAGCCAATGTCTAACGAACACCAGGTTGCTATTTTGTATGCTGCAATCAACGGCTACGTTGACGACATTACTGTTGAAAAGATGCGGGAATTTGAGGCTCATTTGCATCGCTACCTCGACATTCATGGCAAAGATGTTTTAAGCGCCGTTGCCAAAACGGGCGAACTCAATGAAGCAAACGAAGCCAAATTGAAATCATTAATTCAAGAGAGTAAAAAAGTATTTACTGTTTAACCAATGGCACTGCTAACCAGAAAAATTAAACGTCAGATTCAATCCGTTAAAAACACTCAAAAGATTACCAAGGCAATGGAGTTGGTATCGGGTGCGAAGATGCGCAAAGCTGTTAATGCGGTATTAACCTCCCGGCCATATTCCAACTTAGCCTGGCAAACTGTTGCCACGCTTTCCAACACCGTTGATCGTGAACTGCATGCTTTGTTGTTTGATCGGCAGACTGCAAAAAAAATTGGCGTGGTTTTAATCAGCGCTAACCGCGGTCTCTGTGGCGTTTTTAACCAGCAAATTGCCCGTGAAGCACTTCGGTTTGTTCAACAGGAGCAGCAGACACCCGACGTTGAAAAAATTGAATTTATCACACTCGGTCATAAAGGCGCCCAAATCATTGCCAAATCAGGCAACGTCATTGCATCAGATTTCACTAAGCCCGACGTGGTCACCGATATTAGTGAGATTTCTTCCGTTGCCAAAATGATCGTCCAACAGTACATCGACGGTGACTACGACAAAGTTGTACTAGTCTATACCGATTTTATTAATTCCCTCAAACAACGCCCGGAAATAAAACAATTATTACCAATTAAACAAAACGACAATTCTGGTCTAGGTAAAGTTGGTCAAGACGAGGAGCCGGCGTCCGCCAAAAAAGATGTCACTGAATATTTGTTTGAACCGTCAGCCGATTTTGTCTTGTCTCATTTTCTGCCACGATTGATTGAGGTTCAAATCTACCAAGCAATTTTAGAATCAAACGCGTCAGAGCATAGTGCTCGAATGGTTGCTATGAAAAATGCTTCGGACGCGGCCAGCGATTTAATTAACGAATTAACATTAAGTTTTAACAAAGCTCGCCAAGCGGGAATCACTCAGGAAATCAGTGAAATCTCGGTTAGTAAGGCGGCATTAGAAGGATAAACGAATATGTCTCAAGGAACAATCAAACAAGTAATCGGACCGGTGGTTGACGTGGCGTTTGACGACACCTTGCCGCAGATCTATCACGCCCTGGAAGTTAGCACCGGCAGTGACACTTTGGTGTTAGAGGTTCAGCAACACTTGACCGGCAACGTTGCGCGCACTGTGGCCCTAGGTACTACCGATGGTCTGCGTCGCGGTATGGCCGTAGTTAATACCGGCGCACCGATCATGATCCCGGTCGGCGACAATACTCTAGGCCGCATGTTCGACGTCTTAGGCAAGCCACTTGATGGTAAAGCAGCCACAACTGGCAAACAGTACCCGATTCACCGACCAGCCCCAGCCCTGACCGATCAATCAAACTCCGTTGAAATTTTTGAAACTGGTATTAAAGTTATCGATTTAATTTGTCCATTTGCCAAAGGTGGTAAAGTCGGACTTTTCGGCGGTGCCGGCGTCGGTAAAACCGTTGTTATTCAAGAATTGATCCATAACATCGCCACCAAACACGGCGGCTACTCAGTTTTTGGCGGCGTCGGTGAACGAACCCGCGAAGGTAACGACTTATACTTAGACATGAAAAATAGCGGCGTGCTTGAAAATACCGCTCTCGTTTTTGGTCAGATGAACGAACCACCAGGATCTCGCTTGCGCGTTGGTTTAACTGCTTTAACGATGGCGGAATATTTCCGCGACGAAAAAGGTAAAGATGTATTGTTATTTATCGACAATATTTTCCGATTTGCCCAAGCCGGTTCTGAAGTGTCGGCCCTGCTTGGACGCATCCCTTCGGCCGTCGGCTACCAGCCAACCCTAGCAAGCGAAATGGGAGAATTGCAAGAACGAATTACTTCAACCAAAAAAGGTTCTGTCACCTCCGTTCAGGCAGTCTATGTCCCGGCCGACGACTTAACCGACCCGGCGCCAGCGACCACCTTTACCCACCTAGACTCAACTGTCGTGTTATCCCGCGGTTTATCGGAATTGGGAATCTACCCCGCCGTTGATCCGCTCGATTCAACTTCCACCATCCTAGATCCGCTCATTGTCGGCCAAGAACACTATGATACCGCCCGTCAGGTACAAAAAGTACTCCAGCGCTATAAAGAATTGCAGGATATTATTGCCATTTTAGGAATGGAAGAATTATCCGACGCAGACAAACAAACCGTTAACCGCGCGCGACGCATTCAGCGCTTCTTATCACAGCCATTCTCAGTCGCCGAAGGTTTTACCGGCAGCCCTGGAAAATATGTACCATTAGCCGACACCATCCGAAGCTTCAAAGCAATATTAAACGGCGACTACGACAACGTCCCAGAACAAAACTTCTACATGAAAGGTAGCATTGACGACGTCGAACGCTCATAACTTATGGCTAAACTGCAAATCGAAATCATTACTCCCGAAAAAATAATTTATTCGGGGTCTGCCGATCAAATCACTCTGCCAACTGCTGCCGGACAGATTACGGTTTTGCCGTTGCATCAGCCTTTAATTAGCGCATTGACCGCCGGAGAAATTATCATTAAAGAAAATAATAATGAAATTTTCATGGCCGTTTCCACCGGCTTAATCCAGGTTCATCCCGATCAGGTGCGCATCTTAACTGACACCGCTGAACGCGTCGAAGATATTGACGAAGCGCGCGCTCAAGAAGCGCACCAACGCGCTCAAGAACTGATGGCCGAGAAAAAAGACACCGTTGATTACACTCAGCTTTCCGCCAAAATCGAAAAAGAACTAGCCCGCCTACGCGTAGCTAAACGCCGACGGCATATTAATCAACCTCATATTGAAAATTAATTTTATGTCTAAACATTCTTGCGCTTCTTTAGTCTTGCGATGTATTGATTTTCGCATTCCACCAAAAAATTTATCTGAATTGCTAAACACAGCCGGTCTCTGTCACGATGGTGATTATGACTTAGTATCTGTTGCCGGGGCCGGCAAAGATTTGCTATCAGCAAATGAAGCTGAAAAAGAATTCATCTTAAAACAAATCAGAATTTCCAAAAAGCTTCATGAAATAAAAAATATTTATATCTTGATGCACGATAACTGCGGCGCCTATGGTATTGCCGATGCTGTTCAAGAAGAAAAAACACAATCTGAACATCTCCAAATCATCCGCGAACAACTAATCAAAGAATTTCCCGACATCAAAATCAAAGGGTTAATTGTTACTGGCGTTCCCTCTGGATCGCTTGGTCTTAAAACTATTCTCTAGTCCAAAATCTTATTCAAAAATCCCGCTAGTTAGCGGGGTTTTGGTATTAAAAAATAAGCAGTTTTACGAGATGCTTAAGCTCGGTAACGCAGAAGGCGCGCTATTCAATGCGTCCTTCGTCGGCGCGGCTGGTGTGCTTGGGGTTGAGGCACGATTCTTCGTGCACCACGCCACACACGGCGCGACGTTCTTCAGGAGTTGCGCGCACCCACCAGTTGCCACCACGCCACAAGGCGTAGGTGAAAAGTCCGAGGGGGATGGTGAGCATCCCCGGTATGTGTTCGTTAGGGTTAACCCCTTGAATGAATATGACGTACAGGTCGTACGCCAGAAACATCACGAACAGAAGGCCTAGAATCACCACCTCAACGAAAAAATGCGGTTTTTCGATCTTCACGACAACACTCCTTAACTTTTAGTGTGCTTTGATTTATTTCTTGAGCAGGCATACATATCCTACTAAGAAATTATATAATACCATATATTTAATAAATAGTCAATAGTTACAAGAAAAAATAGCTATAATTAGTAATAAAATTAAGTGATGTCGCCGAAAAAATATTTTTTTGCTATAATCATAACCATCACTAAAAAATAACCAAAATCAATACTTTATGAAAAAATATTTGCTGCTGTTAGCCCTTCTAGCCTTATCAGCCGGTTGCCAAAAAACTAATACCGCCGCCGATAGCTACAGCCAAACCAACACCAACGCGCCTAAAACTCAAAACATAATTAATAATAATGACACCACTTCAATGACTGATACTACGACCGTCGACTTGGAAAATGTTTCCCAGGCCGTCATTAAAACTAATCTAGGGGATATCACGGTTGAATTCTATAAAACTGATTCGCCCAATACCGTCAAAAACTTCGTTAAATTAGCAACCTCAGGTTATTACGACGGTGTTAAATTCCATCGCGTAATTAAGGACTTTATGATCCAAGCCGGTGATCCACTAAGCAAAGACGACTCTATGAAATTACGCTGGGGGACTGGCGGTCCAGGTTACTATTTTGATGATGAAATTAACACCCATAAGCTGGTTAAAGGTTCACTGGCCATGGCTAACGCCGGACCAAATACCAACGGTAGTCAGTTTTTTATTGTCACCGCTGACGCCACTCCATGGCTCGATGGTAAACATACTAACTTTGGCCGAGTTACTAGTGGGCTCGACGTTGTGGAAAAAATTGGTAATGTCGAAACTGGTGCTGCTGATCGCCCGGTTGAAGCCGTTATTATTGAATCAATTGAAATTAAATAAACTCCCGCCAGGCCTTGACTTTAATGACAATAGGTAGTAGAGTGTAAAAAGTTGTTAATGGTATTAAATAACATTAAAATCGTTAACAAATGGCATAGTTTAAGAGTAGAAATAAAGTCGAATTTCTGCCACAAGCTATAGCACTAATCAACTTTATTTCTACAATCATGCAAGGAACAATCAAAAAATTGACTGACAAGCATTTTGGTTTTATCAGTCAAGACGGCGGAAAAGATTTATTCTTCCACGCCAATGAGCTTGATGGCGTTAGTTTCAGTGATCTACGAGAAGGCGACACCGTTACTTTCGAAGTAACTGAAGGTCCAAAAGGTCCAGCCGCTACTCAAGTCAAAAGAGCCTAACCATTCAATTCAACTTGAAACAAAAAATCGCCCGAAAGGCGATTTTTTGATATAGTAAATTTATGAGCTTAAAAACGACTGCCATTATTGCTGCTAAAAAAGCTGGCAAGGAATTGCTAAAACTTTCTGATGAAAAAATAAAATACCGGCTGAAAAAGAAACATGATATTTTAGCCGAAGCTGATTTAAAATCAGAAAAAATTATTATTAATGAAATCCGAAAGCATTACCCGGCCCACAGCATTCTTTCCGAAGAGATGGGTCAAGATTTGAATACTTCAAACTACCTCTGGGTGATTGACCCAGTTGATGGAACGATTAATTTTTCCCGGCAGCTTAATGACTACTGCATTTCCATTGCCGTTGCTAAAAAAAATGAGCTGATCCTAGGGTTAATTTATAACCCAGTGACACAAGAAATGTTTATCGCTGAAAAAAATAAAGGCGCTTTCTTAAATGGCAAAAAATTAAAAGTCTCAAACGAAAACAAAACAATCAACATGCTATTGGCAACTGACAATTCTTCCAACCCGCAAATTAGAAAAAATAATTATCGCATCCTGCAAAAAGTCTGTACTGATTTTCGACATATCAGAATTTTTGGTAGTGGCGCGCTCCATCTAGCCAAAGTCGCCTCTGGCAAAATTGACGCTTACTATAAAACAAAATTTAATTATTGGGATTATGCAGCCGGAGTTTTACTGGTTCAAGAAGCAGGTGGCAAAGCAACCGATTTAAATGGTAATAATATTACTACCAAATCAAAAAGCATTATCGCCTCCAACGGCAAAATCCATCAACAAATTATTAGGATATTAAAAAAATAATTCATGCTAATAGTCAAAATTTTAGTAATCACCACTTTTATCACCTTTATTTTATTAGCCAGCATTGATGCCTCAATATTTGATAGCCGTTGGTACGAAAAACAGTTCACTAAAAATAATATTTACCAAACCTTAGACGCCAAGCGGGTTACTGACCAAACCGAGAATTTGTTTAGTTATCTTAAAAATGAAAATTCACTTGATTCACAGTATTACACCAATCGCGAAGTTACTCATCTGACCGATATTAAAAACATCATTAACATTCTACAAATTACAACCTTTATCAGTTTAGCCGGACTGGTCAGCGGCCTTTTACTAATTTACCAACGCGAAAAAAAAGCTGCTTTAATTAAAATCTTATCCATCGCGGCAGTGACGGCAATCGTCTTTTATACTTCGCTTGGCCTCCTTATTACTTACAATTTTGACCAATTTTTTTCAATCCTCCATCAGTTATCTTTTAGAAATGATTTTTGGTTACTTGATCCAACTACCGAGAACCTGATTAATATCTTTCCACCAAACCTATTTGCGGCACTCGGTTCAACGATTATTGCAAAAGCAATTTTGGCATCACTTATCACTTTGATTCTCGCTCGACTTTGGCTCCTGAAATCAAATAAAAAAGGTTGAGTAACTCTTCGTTAATCAACCTCAATCACTTTCCTCCAGGTCGAATCTGCCTCGACCCTTTTTTCAAATTGTCTAGCATACCGTTCATGGTAGCAAATGTGATATGCCACAATCGTAGTCAGTATCCGCCAAATGGTAAACAGGCGGGTAATGACACGGCCAAAGACCGCATAAAACCCAACCACCGTCACGATTGCCAAGCCCCAGCCAAACACGCTGCCAAGCCAATGGCTTGAACCAAGTATGTTTGGCAAAAGTACTGCTGTGACAAACTGAGCGGCGATAAAGTACGCCACTAACACCAGCAACGCCCCCAGACCAAGAAAGCCAAAGTGCAAGAGCAGCTTTTCTACTCTCGGAATCCAACCCATGCGCTTTTCAAGCTGCCAATGGCCACCTTCGTGCGCCAACACTCGTGTTACTTCATCGTCAAAGTGTTGTTTGGCCTCTTCGTAGGTTGGCGGCCGATGCTTATCCTGCGAAAACAGGAAAATCTCAAGCACGTCAATCGTGATGCTCATTGTCTGAGCATTGAACTGTCCCAGAGTACCGTCAACCGGTCCCATGGTAAACTCGACTTCAGGCTCATGCTCCGGCGCTACGATGTTATGTTCCGCGTTCACTCGGCGAATCAGTTCGCAAAAAAGCGATTTGTCAAACCGAAATCGGGGAACAAACATCGACGAAATCATCAGCCGAAACAAGCGCTGCAAATCCTTAACCGACGGGGTCATTCGCTACTCCTTTTTCGGTAGTTACCTAAATCGCCGTCTCAATAAGACACAAGCGATTCATCCAAGATTTCATGATATCGCCACGAAACAGCGCGCAGGTCAGGACGTTGTTGTCCTAAAACAACAGTATGGAGTTTTGCTCCTAGCTTGGCGAGCGATGACACCACCCATTCAACATCAAAACCCTCAGTACCGTCCGTCACCAAAAGGATTTTAATGTCATCAAGCCCAAGCTCTTTCAGCAGTTCGAAGCAAGCACGAAATGCTAGATCAATATGTGTCCCACCGTTGTGGTAAACAATTGATCCAAGCGCTCGTTGCAGTTCTTCCAGCTTCGCCCGGCCGCTTGCCTGATGTGGACAATCAGCCTGATCGGAAAAGGTAATCAGCGCATAATCAGCGTCGTGATCAATACACTTACCAACCAAGCGCTCGCTTAAGCGCCGCGCCCAGCGACTTCGGTTATACTCTTTCATGCTGCCGGAGCAATCCAGCACCTCAATCACTGCCTTGCCGGCTGGTTCTTCAACCACGGTTTCTGCCAGATGCTCCACCACGCTTAATTGCCCGGTGGCTGCCTTGGCAAAAAAAGTCTCATCTTCTAGAGCATGTTCGCTTCGAAGAATGCGGGGGATTTCACTAAATCCCATCATCGGCCGAACATTGATATCATCAGCCGGAATTTCCGACGGCTGCAACTCCACATGAGTTTTGCCACCGTGAGAAAATTCAATCTCCGACACGATACGCTCAATCAACTTGTTAGGATCCTGCGGCCTCACTGCTTCACGCGATTCGGCAGCCTGCTTGTCGGCGCCATTGCCTGGCTCATCACCCGACTCAGCAGGCGGCTGCGGACCCTGATCGTCCGACCGAAATGATTGCCGTAAATGCTTCATCAGCTGCCAGGCGATATACGCCGCGCCAGCCAACAATCCTCCACCAATCACAAAAGGTAGCATCGGGCTTCACCTCCCTTGGTTTTTATAGCTCAAAAGCTTTCACCCTAATTGACAAAGATCCTTTGAACATTCAATCAACAGGATTGACTGCTCAAACATCTTAATCAAAAAATAGGCGATGAGTGGTTTGATATTGTCCAAACCACTCATCGAACACGAATCCTTCCTCTCGTACTTAGCTGTGCAACCCGGCCTCAGCCAATGCCCGCTGGCGTAACTGCTCAATCATCTCTGAAACCTTCGTCGCTGCACGCTCCTTGAATTCGGCGACGTCGTCATTCTCCGGAACAACGTCACCCAGTGACTGCTGCAGCACTTTCAGATCACCAACGGCGAGTTTGACATCGCCGTGCAGGTCAACCCGATCGGCTTGCTCCATAATGGAGTTGATCGCTACCTTTTGAGCATGATCAAGTTGTTGCATTTTTTCGGCGTGGATTTCCTCTATTTTGCCTTCAGCAATCTCACGCCACAGATCGTGCTCTTCCGGCGTGGAGCCAAGCGCATCAGCAACGTTGAGTAAATCGCTTGGTTCAACGTACAGCCGACCGTCAAGCACTGCCGACACTTCCAGCATCTGTGAAGCAATCGCGATTCGCCGGTCGGACACTTCCGGCAAAATCACCTTCCAGTCGTTAGACTTGATCGCTTCGCGACGACGCTCGCGATATTCTCGCGCCGCCTGGGCATACTTGATCATAATCAATTCGTCACGAATAAGCGTTGGCGGCGCCACCACTAGCTCGGACAGATTGTGAATCAGGTCCAGAGGGATTCGGTCTTTGACATCAACCCCCTGGCAATTCTGAAAACTACGAACCATCCGAAAAAGTTCGTCATCGGTCTCCAGATACTTAACCTCGGTGATGAAGAGCAGTCGGTCCAACACGGCCCAGGCGTATGAATTCTTCTTGAGAAATTCGCCCGGGTGCTTGTTGGTGTCGCAAAAGACCGTCACCAATGGCATATCAACAATCTGCGTACCGCGGCGTAACCGTCGCTCGTTTAGCGACGACAACAGCGACCGCAAGAGCGGCATGCTGCCGTCCAAAAACTCACCCAGACGCGCCAAATCCGCCTCGGGCAACATCCCTTCGGTGCGGTGTTCAAGGATTCCGTCTTCCTTCATTTTGCGGATGTCATACGGACCAAAAACGGCATCGTCACCCATGAACATCGCTAGCTCAATGTGGAACTTTTCCGCGTCATAAATGCCTTCGTAGACCCGATCGCACACGGCCGTTTTAGCCGTACCCGGATCGCCGAATACCAACAAGTGCTGACGTTGCACCATCGCCCAACGTAACAGGCGCAACAAGCCTTCACGGTGGATGAACCCACCGTTAAACTGCTCAAAGTACCGGTTGTACTGTGCCGCAGCAATCTTCAATTCATCAGGGGTCAAGCGTTTTCCCATCGGTACGTTTCTCCTTACCGGTTATAGATCAGATACGCCAACCAAGCGATGCCGGTGGCAATGAATATCAGCGCTCCCAAAATGCACATGACGAAACGTCTCGTCCATGCTTCAAGTTTGGGATCAGTGTGGCCCTTCATTAGGTAGCCGGTCAAAGCGTCAATTAAGCGCCGACCAAGCCAGATGATTAGCCGTAGGGCGCAAAATATCAACACCCCAACGACAAAAAAACAAACCAACATCAGGATCATTGCTACCGGGTATGAAAACCGCGGTGTTACATATGATCCAGACAGCACTTTGATTCTAGTAGTACCATCCGGCGCTTTCACCACCGAATATACCAATGGCTCACGCCACTCAATCAGGGGATAGGAGACAATAAACCGGATCGGCGCTCCCCGAACCAACGGCTCTGGTAGCCTGACCGAAACACTTGTTTGCCACCACCACGGCCCCACCGCCCAGTTGTCGTCAACCAAGCCGACAAGTTTGTGACGGTAAACCATATGGTTGAAATACACCTCTTCCCAGTCAACATAGTGAGCCGCGACTGCCGCGGGGTATTCCAAACTACGGTATGGACCAACATATGACTGGTCAAAAACCTGCCGGATCAAATGCAATTCCTGCACCTGATCGCTGTCGCTTACGCTCGAAACCAAGACCTTGCCAGTCTGGTCTTGCGCACTGGCAATGCCAAAGACTGCCAAACAAAAAATCATCGCTAAGTGCTTCATCGTAGACTCTCCCTCATGTTTGAGTTTGGATTCGTATAGTCAACAAACCTCGTTGCTTTTAGACGCGTCAAAAACACGTTAAAAGACCTTATAATATATAAAAAAAATAGCATTTTGTCAAGGTGACACTATCTCATTTGACACTATCTTATACATCAGGTAATATATCCCCATAGGGGGGATATATACTATGAACAAAAATTCCATCCAATCAACAGCCGCCAAACTCTTACTCACTATTATGGTGTCATTCATCATTAGTGCTTTCTTTTTAGCAGCACTAACAATAACGCCCGTCACTTATTCAGGGCACGACCAGTGCTTTAATAGTCAATGCGGACCGATTCAACACTTATTCCACGATTTCGTTATGTTGCCAGCGTTACTTACTAAAAACCTAATGCTAATTATCATTTGCTTTATCATTTTATTCACCCCAATAGCAGTGGCGACAACACCAAAAAGCCCACCGCCAAGATTTACTTTAATAAACAACTAAACAATATGGATAAACGACATAAAACAACAACCAAAGATCGCGCTTTGCATCGAGTCCGAATTATTCAAGGCCATCTGACATCAATTGAAAAAATGCTAGAAGAAAATCGCTACTGTGTTGACATTGTTCATCAATCACGAGCGATTCAAAAAGCCCTAAAACAACTTGATATCCTTATTATTGAAAACCATCTCAAGGGTTGCGTCATTAATCAGATCAAAGGCGGTCAAGAACAAAAAACCACCAGTGAATTACTCAGACTCTTTGAGTACAAATAAATAACTACAATCTATGTCCCAACATCATACTGAAGAAAACTTCAAACAGCACACATTTTACGTTGCCGGCATGCACTGTGCCAGCTGTGAAGTTTTAATTGAAAAAAAACTCCTCAAACAACCGGGCGTGGTATTCGCCAACGCCTCGTTAAAAGATGCTCAGGTTATCGTCAAAACTAATCCGGACACCCGCCTTAATCTAGCCGACCTCAACCGTGACATTGAACCGCTAGGCTACCAGCTTAAAACTTCACCGGTTGCCAAAGAAGTAACCAGCCTGTTTTATAAAAATAATTCAGGCAGCCTAACGTTAAACAAAAAAAGGTTTCACCAGCTCCTTAAAAGCGTGCTACTGGCATTATCATTTTTGGCAGTCTTTTTTGTTATTGAGCGTTTCCAGTTTGGCCGATTTGTTTCTGTCGATGCCACATCAACCTACTCTGCCTTCTTCCTGCTCGGCTTGGTCGCCGGCGTCTCCAGCTGTGCGGCACTGATCGGGGGACTGCTTTTGTCCCTTATCAAACACTGGAACGAGGTCTACATTGACGCCGAAAAAACATCGCAAAAAGCAACACCACACCTATTGTTTCACACCGGCCGAATGGCGTCGTTCTTTGTGCTTGGAGGCGTATTAGGAATAATCGGCGACGCCATCACTTGGAATAACACCACCACCTATGCGCTGCTGACTATTGCCGTTTCGTTACTGATGATTATCTTGGCGTTTCAAATGCTTGGCGCTTCTTGGGCAACCAAACTAGCGCCGCGATTACCAAAATTTATCACGCGCGTTGCCACCAATGAACAATCGTTTCAGGGAAAATTCATGCCGTTTGTCACTGGTGCGCTGACATTCTTTCTGCCGTGTGGTTTTACCCTCATCGCGCAGGGAGTGGCGCTCGCCACTGGCAGTTTTATGTCCGGAGCATTAATAATGACATTTTTTGCCTTTGGTACTCTGCCAATGCTAACAGCAATCAGTCTTACCGGGCTTACCTTCACCAGCCGACCCCATCTAACCGCCAAGTTCTCATACGTAGCCGGGGTTATTATTATCTTTTTTGCGCTCTACAACATCAACGGTCAATTTAACGTTCTGGGGCTACCGAGCTTAAGCGACATAACTGTTTTGTCGAGTAAAAATGCCACCAACGATATGGCTGGTACGCCATACGCTGGCAGTGAAGAACAAATTATCTCGCTTGTTGCCAAAGGCTTTAGCTACACACCAACCAGCCCGACATCACTCAAGGCAGGCATACCAACTAAACTCGTAGTGGATAATCAAGGAATTCAAGGCTGTGGCACCTACATGGCCTCCCGCGGGCTGATCAATGGTTTTGTCGCTCTAGAAAAAGGCGAAAATATTATTGACGTTGGTTCGCCAAAGCCCGGAACATACAAAATTACCTGCTCAATGGGCATGGTGCCGCCGGTAACAATCACTATTAAATAATCACATGGATAAAAAACTACTCATTAAAGGGATGCATTGTGACGCCTGCCTTAATTTGATCAAAATGGAGCTGGCTGATGCCGGATTAGAAAACAACATTAAAGAAATAAAATTACTCGACGGCCAGCAGCGAGGTTTTGTAACGCTGACTAATCCTTCTGAAGCAAAAATTATTCAGGCAATCACAGCTATCAATGCACTTGGACCATACCAGGTTGAAATTTAACTGATCTAATATGATAACTAAAAAAATATTTCCGATTGTCGGAATGCATTGCGCTTCCTGCAAAATACTAATCGAAAAAATGGTCAAAAAATTAGATGGCGTCTCTGACGTTCAGGTTAACTATGCCACCGAAAAAATGACCGTAACCTACGACGAAAAAAAAATCGGCTCAGCCGACCTTTCGTCCGCCGTCAGCAAAGCCGGAAGCTATAGGCTAATTACCAATCAAGCCGGTGAAACTGTTTTAGCGTCACCGCCAGAAGCCAAAAAAATCACTCGTCACCATCACCAAGCATCGTCTACGGCCGGACACCACGATCACGCCTCAGCGCTAAAGAAAGAAGCCTACCTTAAACTTAAGAAAAAAGTCATCATGGTTGGCATTGGTTCAGTGCCATTCTTCTTAATGATGATTAATACTGTTTTGGCGTCGTTTGGCTTAATGATGGTCGGCGAACAATTCGGGTTCATTAAAATTGAAGCATTAAACTATAGGCTTAACCTATTTTTCTTGCTGCAATTTTTGATCGCCACGCCTATTATTTTCATCGGCGGCCAGCAATTCTTCCAAAGCGCTTGGCAGGCCTTAAAAGCCAAAGCGGCTAATATGGATACCTTAATTGCGCTTGGTACCTTCACGGCCTGGCTCTTCTCAACGTTGGTTACGTTTACGCCTCAATTTTTTGGATCGCTTAAAACTGACGTCTTTTTTGAAGCGGCGGTTTTTATTACCTTCTTTATTCTGATTGGACGACTCCTTGAAGCCAGGGCCAAAGGTCAAGCTAACGACGCTATTAAAAAACTGTTTGCCCTTCAGGCTAAAGAAGCAACTGTCATACGTCACAATCAGGAAATTAAAATCTCCATTGATCAAGTAGTTACTGGCGACATTATCATCGTAAAGCCCGGAGAAAAAATTCCGGTTGATGGCACCATCGTTAACGGTGCCAGCACGATTGATGAATCAATGGTCACTGGCGAATCGTTACCGGTTGAAAAAACGGTCGGCGACCAAGTCATTGGTTCAACCATCAACAAAACCGGAGCTTTTACTTTTGAGGCAAAAAAAGTCGGGTCCGAAACCCTGCTGGCGCAAATCATTAAAATGGTTGAAGAAGCTCAGGGCACGACCGCGCCAATTCAAAAGTTAGCCGACGCCATTTCAGGTATCTTTGTGCCAATTGTAGTTGTGATTGCCGTTATTGCCTTTTTATTTTGGCTATTTATTGCCCCGACGATTGGCTTAATTGGCACTGATGTGTCAGTGCTGCAGTTAGCTGTCTACATTGCAACAACCATATTGATTATTGCCTGCCCATGTGCGCTGGGGCTTGCGACCCCAACTGCCGTTATGGTTGGCACCGGTCAAGCAGCGAGGCGCGGCATCTTAATCAAGGATGCCGCCGCTCTTGAGGGGGCTCAACAAATCAAAACCATTGTATTTGATAAAACTGGAACTCTAACTAAAGGCATTCCCGAGGTAACTGATTTTGTCTTAACCGGCACCATTGATGAAAAAACCGTCCTGTCGTATGCCTATGCCCTGGAAAAAAATTCTGAACACCCTTTGTCTGACGCCATTACCAAATTTGCAACAAAATTCAAAAACAATGATACGGCCACAGCTTTTAAAGCCATTGAAGGTCGAGGTGTTGAAGGCGTTGTTAACAACCAAAACATAACGATTGGCAACCAACGACTGCTAAACGAAAAACATATTACCATTGATCAAACAACCCTCAACCGGGTTGAGCAACTCAGCCGTCAAGGTAAATCAATCGCTTATATGGTAATTGCTGATTCATTAGTTGCCTTTTTCGGCCTCGCTGACGTTATTAAAGATGAATCCGTTCAAGCCATCAAAAATCTCCAGGCCATGGGCATTACAGTTATTATGTTAAGCGGCGACAATCAAAAAACCGCTGACGCTATTGCCCAAAAACTCGGCATCAACCAAGTTATTGCCGAGGTAATGCCTCAAGACAAAGCACAAATTATCAAGGAGCTGCAAAGTAAGTTAACCAACAAAGGGTACGTTGCCATGGTGGGGGACGGCATTAACGATGCACCAGCCCTGGCTCAGGCTAATATCGGCATTGCTATGGGGACCGGCACCGACGTGGCAATTGAAACTGGTGATATTGTTCTGGTTAAGGGTACGCTCGACAAAGTGGTAGAGGCAATAAAAATGTCACGCTCGACACTAAAGATCATCAAACAAAACCTATTTTGGGCGTTTGGGTATAATATTGTGGCCATCCCAGTAGCCGCCGGCATACTCTATCCATTTCTTGGAATTTTACTTTCGCCAATCATTGCCAGTGCCGCCATGGCATTTAGTTCAATTTCCGTCGTACTAAACAGTATCCGTTTAAAGGCAATTAAACTTAAATAGCAATCTAACTAAAAAATAAATGCAAATGACTTGCATTTATTTTTTAGTTGTGGTACCATTATTAATATGCAAAATATCCTGAAAAAATCTGGGTTAAAAAATACAGCGTGCCGCAAACATATTATTGGTGTTTTAATTAAAACCCACGAACCAATTTCCGCCGAAACACTATATCAAAAATTAAAAAAACAGTATGATCTGGTGACTATCTACCGCAATTTAGCAGCGTTCGAACAAAAGGGGATTGTTTTCAAAGAGCATATCAATAAAATTGACCGTTACTATATTGACAATGCTCAACATCACCACATCACGTGTACTAGCTGCGGAAAAACTGAGTGTGTTCCGTGCACCCACAACAATTTTAAAATTAAAAATTTTATTAATATTAAACATCAGCTGGTGCTAAGCGGCATCTGCCAAGGATGTACTAATCATTATTAATATATGTTTCTAGTCATCATCGCTGCCACAGTCATCATTAGCCTTATTGCGTTAGGCAGCATTCTTGTTATCTTTCGTAAAGAAAACCAGCCTGCGGGCTTTCGTTCTTTAATCAGTCTCGCTGCCGGATCATTGCTAGCGGTTTCGTTTCTTGATTTATTACCAGAAGCCATTGAGGAAAGCGAGGGTATTTTCGAACCACACTTAATCTCTGCTTTGGTGCTAGTCAGTATTCTAATATTTTTCATTTTTGAAAGAATTTTACACTGGCACCATTGTCCGGATCCAATCCATCCGGAGCATAATCACCGCCATCATCAAAGGGGTTTAGTGTACCTCAACCTTATCGGTGACGCAATTCATAATTTTATTGACGGCTTTTTAGTCGCCGGCGCCTTCCTGCTTGATTTTCAAGTTGGCTTGTCTGTAACGGCGGCGGTTATTCTACACGAAATTCCTCAAGAGATTTCTGATTTCGGAGTTTTGCTCTATGCTGGACTCAGCCGCACCAAAGCTATTATCTACAACCTGACTGTTGCTTTAACTGCCATCCTCGGCGCTACAGTTTTTTATTTCTTGGGCGAATCATTTGAAATCATTATCCCGCTTATGGCCGCAGTTGCTGCTGGAAATTTTATCTATCTTGCAACAGCCGATTTGATTCCAGAACTACACCACGAAACCAACCGAGGCAAGATTGTTACTCATTCCGCGTGGTTACTATTTGGTGTCGCGATGATTTATATTGTTGGTATTTTATTTCCCCACAGCTAAAATTCTAAAGATGGCTCAAGAAACTGCTTATACCTTGTATGCTAGTTTTAACAACGCCAATCACCTCCATATCTAGCCATTAAATAAAAAGAGGTTGTGCATATACAACCTCTGTTCCAATGAACAAGCCTCACTGCAAAGGACCGACCACGGCGTCGGTTGAGCCGTGCAAACGGATATTCTCCTCGCGTGAAAGCCAAAATCCTCCCAAATAACGATACTTCATCGCCGTAACGTCAAAAGCAAAAAAGGCGCGTAACACCATCAGCCAGTCTTTGCCATTGCACAAAAACGGACACCTCATCGGTTCAATGAAATTCTGGCAATACATCAGGCCTTGGCGGTTCAACGTTTCGTGAATCTGGCTGCGGCTGGATGAACCGCGGTAGCGGCCCTTGCGCCAAATCATCACATCGCGACACGACATGCCTTGTCTCGGTTTGAGGACAAATCCCTGTTTCCATGGCAGTTGATCCGCTGTTTGCACCGGCGACCACAGCCCGACAGCCTGACCCCAGCAACGCAGATTACGATTGGCGCATGGCGTAATCGAACGCGATGCAAACGTTGCAAGTGCCTGACTATTTTGAGCTGAACGGACCAACAGTAAATCCTGGCAAGAACCAAGTTCCAACAAACTCAATGGCTGGCCAAGCCAAACATGATCGTCTGACGCTTTGTCCAAAACCAACGACCGAACTCGCGGCCATGATGCCAAAACATCCTGTAGCTTAGTTGCGAAATCCTGGTTAACTCGGCAAGCCACGCCCAAACCGTCAGGTGCATCATCAACGCCAAAAATACTTACCCGACGAGTACTCTCGTCAACATGACCCAAATCAACCTTCACCAGCATACTGTGCGTGTTAAAAGCCTGGCTAACAAAAGTTTCTTCGGGCGTAAAATGGCGTTCCCATTTCGTTACCCAATCATGACAGGCTGAAACTGCCCACGCGGGCAATTCAAAAATGCGCGGCAAGCTGGCAACCTGCCAACTTCCAATTGCAAGACACTGACAATCCAGATTAGACACGGCACACTCCTTTGCTGCCTTTACGATTACTTTTCAAGGTTCATGACCAATAAACAAAAAATCTCTCCTGCGAGAGATTGTCATTAGTATTACTGATTTCTTTCAACTACACAATCAACCCCTCGCGATTGGCGAGATCCTGGTCCTGATTCTGATTATCCTGCTTGCGGATTGTTGAAGTATAATTGTTCATGAAACAATCATACCAGAAACAAAAAATATGTCAATGGCGTTATCGGCCGGCAACTTACGGTTGGAGTAATATTCTGGCAACATTATATTGGACTTCCCCCAAATATTCACAATCAACATCCAGCGTATGGGGCGCTGTCGTATTATATAATGTCACAATTTTATACTCATACCCCCAAAACCGGATTGCCTTACCATCAATTTTGATCTCCGTCGGCTCGCTTGATCGGTTATCCAACATCACTTTGGTACCATTCTTATATGTCACAGTATTAGGGTCAAGCATGCAATTATCCAATTGAATTCGTCTTCCTATATAACTATCTCGTACTTCTTCATAACCTACCGGCTGCGAATTTTTTACTACTTCCGGTCCAAATCCAGCACCACCCTCATCTTTTGCCACTTCGCTTTTCTGCAGATGGGTTTGTGATCCAAAAACCAAATTGTCCTGCCTGCTTTGAATCAACGAAACAATAAAATAAGTTGCCACCAAAACGACCAATCCACCAATTGCTAACCAACTATAGAGGCTCTTTAATTCTTTATTCATATGCCTATACATTATTAATAATTAAAGAGTAAGTTCGTTTTCAACCTCAATGTCAATTAAATCAGATTCAACCTCGGCATTTGTTTCAGCCTCCGACCGGGATCGTTCACGATCAGTATCTTTGTCCTCGGCGTCTCCACGGTCAGAGTCGTCAGCGTCAGGCGCTTTAATTTCGGTTTTAGTTCGAGTGTTAATCCGATTAGCAGCGTCAATCAGAGCGTCGATGTGAACGGGAAATTTTTCTTCTATTACGGCTTTATCCTGAGATTTTTTGGCATCATCATTCTGATCATTTTTTCTATTACTATCGTTTTTCGAAGCATTAATTTTACCCTGCCAATCAATATCAAGCTGCTTGGCGCCATGCACGATGATTTGGGCTTCCTGCGCTAACCGAAGCGCTTCCTGAAATGTAATGAAAGCTTGATTATACTGTTTCAAATCCAGCTCAGCCTTCCCTTCGTTATATACCGACAAGGCGCTGTTAAGCTGGGCGCTAAGACGCGCGGCCACCGGCTCACTTAGAAAAGAATTTTTATCAACTATCTTTTTAACCTCAGCAATTTTATTTTCTGCGGCTTTCATCTTGTTTTTGGCGGCTATCTCAAAATCAGCCTCCGCCTTGGCGGAAATTTCTCCTTCGGCTTCAACCCGACTTTCCGAGATCGCCTTAGTATCATCCAAAACGTCTAAAATAATTTCCGCCGCTCCATCATCTTTTTCGGATAAAGCAAGCAATATCTGGGCATGCCCGCGCAACACCGCCTCAAGCCGGGAATTCGCCGAGAAAGATTTCTCAGAGTCCTGGAATTTCTCGGCTAGCTGAGATGCCGTTTTTGTTTGAATGCTGATATCATTTTTAACCGTTTCACTAATTGTTACGTCAAGACGATTTTTTACTTTTAATTTTTCCGCCTCTTCAAGCCGTCGGGCGACCTTATCGATTTCCCATTCTACCTTTGATTCATCGGAAAAGTTGACCGCCGAACGAATTTTTTCATTTACCGAAATTTTTACCGGATACAATAAATCTCCCGGAACTGAATTCTCAGCCGCCAAAGAGGTGCCGCCGCTAACGGCAATAAATAAAGCAATTATCAAAGCTATTGGCATAAATTTTGTCTCCCTTAAGTTATTAATCAGCCCCCTTAAGGATATCAGACGGCCAGTCGGTTGGTTTCTTACGCCTGGCGTAGTCCGGACAAAATCTAACAATGCGGAGCGCATCGCCAATTTTTCAGCAACCGAAAGTTTTTCGGCTTGCTGCAGTTTTGCAATTTTTCTTATCTTTCTAATTATCATACATGCCTTTTAATATTTTGATCGCTCGATGGATTCGCACTGAAACGACGTTTGGTGAAAGGTTTAAAATTTTCGCAATCTCTTTGACCTGGAGCCCTTGAAGATATTTTAGTTCAAGTGGTTCAGACAACTCCTCATTTTTCTCCCTTAACTTCTGCAGTACGGCGCTGACATCAATCGCGTCATCAATATGTTCAGATTTACTGTCTTTAAAAACCGAATCTCCGGACACTTCTTGGATTTCTTCAAGCGAAGCTTCCTTTTTCCGACGCACATAATCAATAACCAGGTTGCGGGCAATCCGATACAGCACCGCTTTCGGGTAGGTTATATCCTGACCTTCCGCCACCATACCCCAAAGCCGGCAAAACGACTCCTGAGACAATTCTTTGGCCAGTTCGCGCTCATAGATGCGAAAGTAACAAAATCTAAAGATAGCATCTGCATGCTTGTCATAAAAATCAACAAATTGTTTTTCGGTTGTTAGATGCATGTGCAGGGCTTACATATAGTGACGTAAAGCAAGACTAAATCTTTCAAGAAGTATATAAAATTATCCCTGAAATAGCTAATTTAGTCAAACTAAAAAGCGCCCAAACTTTGGGCGCTTTGCCAACAATAAAAAGTTATTTGGAGAATTTACGAATCAACATTAATAACAAGATGTAGCTAAAACCGGTTAGGGCCATCATCGGAATGGTTATATAGCCATAATTCATGACAAACGTTTTTGAACAACTCACTGAATACCCAATTGCCGAACATGGCGCAAGCTCAATAACCGAAATCTGCCCTAAATATTGGTAGACTGCAATCATCGCACCAATCAACGACAGCATAATACTTTGATCCACAACGGCTTCGTTCTTTTTCCACAACGCTAACCCAAGTGTAATAACTTGCGGATACATTACAATACGCTGATACCAACATAAGGTGCAAGGTTCATAGCCGGCGATTTCTGAATAAAAAAGGCTGCCTAACGTTGACACCAGCGCCGTCAAAAAAGCCAACGGCAGACCCCAGCGGATGGCATAGCGAATTGCCAAATTATCTTTCTTGGCAAAATATTTCATCGCCCAGGCAATCAAAATAACCGCAATGTCGATCTGAACCAATATCACCAAAATTGAAAGAATATTATTAGCGGTAGAAACCATAAAATAAACTTAATAATAATGCTTATAGTATAGCGTTTAACAAAGCCAAATTCAAGACAACGCCGGCGTCATAATGGTATAATCAAAATGCCACTAGGTATGAAACAAACCGTCATATCAACACTAATTACTTGCACACTAATCGTTGGTTGTACCAAACCGGCTGAGTTTTCAGTACCAGCTAATCAGAACCCGACCGAGGCCACTTCTACTTCCCAAGCCGAAATTGATTTTGAAACTATTGAAGTACGATTACCGATTCTTATTTACCATCATATTAGGGAATATCGCGACACCGATTCCGCAAACGACAAAACTTTTATTGTCAGCCCCGGCCGCTTACGCGAACAATTCCAATATCTCAAAGATAACAATTTTACCACAATCACTTTTAAAAATCTGACTGATTATTTTAGCGGGCAGTTTAGTTTGCCGGAAAAACCCGTTATCATCAGTTTTGACGACGGCGTTATTAGCCAGTATGAAAACGCTTTTCCTTTATTAAAAGAATTTAATTTTAATGCCACCTTTTTTATTTTTGCTAATCCGGTCGGTAAAAGTAAGAACTATATGTCCTGGGAACAATTAGCTGAACTTCGTGACCAAGGAATGGAAATTGGTTCACATGGCTGGTATCACCAGTACCTAACGCGCATCAACGCCGATGAATTAAACCGCGAACTGATTCAAAGCAAACAAACTCTTGAAACTAATTTAAAAATCAAAGTTGACGCTATTGCTTACCCCTTTGGTGATATTAATGAGGCAGTAACTGGTAAAATTAAAGAGGCTGGTTATCTGGCCGCTCGCGATATTGTTAACGGGGCTACTCACCAAAAAGCCGATTTGTTCAAACTCAAAGGCTATTTTATCACCAACGACTTCAATCGCTTTAAATCAATCGTTAATAAAGTAACTAATTAAAATCATGGCCGAAAAAGAAATTGCCGTTTTTGGCGGAGGTTGCTTCTGGTGCACGGAAGCTATTTTTCAAAATCTCAAAGGTGTTACCAAAGTAGTCTCGGGTTACGCTGGAGGAAAAACTCCTAACCCAACTTACGAAAAATTACATTCGGCTAACACTGGGCACGCTGAAGTGATTGAAATTGAATTTGATCCGAACATTATTAGCTATGAAAAATTATTGGAAGTCTTCTTCGCCACGCACAATCCAACCACTCCCAACCGCCAGGGTAACGATGTGGGCGAAGAGTATCGTTCAATCATTTTAACTACCACGCCAGAACAAGAGTCAACGGCTCTTAATTACATTAAAAAAATTAAATCCGAATTTAGCGGCCCAGTCATCACGGAAATTCAAACTCTTGATCAATTTTATCCGGCCGAAACATACCATCAGAATTATTACCAAACCAACGCCAATCAGCCGTACTGCCAAGTTGTGATTAGTCCTAAACTAAAAAAAATCAAAGAAAAATATCCCGAATTAATTAAATGATATGCCTAAAAAACAATTACCAACCCCGCCGAAAAAAGCCATTATCTACGAAGATGACAAGTTGTACGCCTGTTTAGCCAGCCGCCCGATCACTGTCGGACACGTTGTCGTGGTATGGAAAAAAGACGTTAATGATATCCATCTGCTTAACGATCGAGATTATAGTTATTTAATGGCGGCTGTCGATATTTTGCGTGATGCGATGTTAAAAGCGCTTAAAGTTAAAAAAATCTACCTGATCTATATGGATGAGGTAAACCATGTTCACTGGCATTTAGTGCCCCGCTATAACGAAAAAGGTTATGACGTATTTTCACATAAACCAGCCGTCTTAAAAAATTTCTCGCTGACCGCCAAAATTAAAAAAGCAATCATCCTAAAATAAAAAGGGTTGAGTAAAACTTCACTCAACCCCCGAAGGATCGACCATGTGGCCGACAACATTTTAAGGAACAAGTCGCTCCAACTCGGCTGCCAGCAAACCGACCGACCGACCAAGTTCAGTCGGAATCAAAAACATGGCTTCTTGCTTCTGGCGAAGCCCGCTGTTGCCGCTGAATACGCTAAGCAGCGCTCGTTGCAGTTCTTCGTCATTGCGGCCAGACATAACATAGCCTTGTTCAATCGGCTCCCACATCTCTTGCCCGGTGATGACTTTCAGCCGTCCCAGCGCCAAACCGCTCGCGTAGGTCACGACTGGTTTGCGCAGAAAACCAGCCTGAATGCCGATCGTGGAAAATGAGTCTACGATAACATCAGCGGCGGGAACGATGTCAGTTCCGGCCATAGTTTCTGGTAACACCAGTTGAATCTTGCCGCCCGACCAGGCCACCAGCGGCTCGTACAACGCCACCGGATTTCGGTCGCCGGGGTGGAAGCTGTACACGATCTGGCAGTGCCAGTTGTGACGATGCACCAAATTGAGCACCGCTGAAACAAGCGCGATGTTAATCAGTAACTCTTTGGTGCCAACCACCAAAAGGACCCTGCCGTCATTAAGACCAAGCTGAGACCGGATTTCGGTCGCCGTAAATTTCGGAAACGCGAAACGCTCCCAAACCGGATTACCAGTCACTACAACGTTGACGCCAGGCAAGTGCTGTCTGGCTTTGGCCGCTTCATCCTCGTTCAGAACAAAAAAAACATCTGCTTGTCGCAGTTGGTCCTGCAGCCAGGTCCGGCGATGGCTGTTAAAGATGTCGGCGAAAAACCCAAACTTCTTGCCGGTTGCTTTCGCCAGATCAAAAGCGGTCAACTCCGGCGCGGCCAACTCTGGGGAAGACGACATCCCGCACAGCGTGATATCGCTACCTTCGACGGCTCCCTGCAAATCGTTCAGGCTAGCAATCTGTTTACCGTAGCCCAAAAAGGTGTGTGTCTGCCAACCAACGGAACCTAAGTATTCCGCCAGTAGGCCAAGCGCTTCGGAGCCACCCATGTCGCGGGCGACCAGTGTGATACTTTTCAAGGTTCATTTCTCCTTTGGTTCCAAGTTAGTTGTTCGTTTCCAAAATCTAAACCACAAAAGGACTAATTAATATAACATAAATATCAAAAAAAGTCAATATAAAACAGCCCACGATCGCTCGTAGGCTGTTATTTGTCTAGTAATTTAAGGTTGGTTTATTTAACCCGATAGTTCACACCAACTTCAATAATAATTTCCTGCTGGCCGTTTGGTACTTGTCCAACCGCGCCACCAGCGCCCATGCCGCCTTTACCATCGTAGTAATACGGCTGACCGGTAATTGGCCCCTGGACAACATTATCCCACCAGCCAACAACCTTGCCAAGCTTAACATCAGCAGCCGTTGCTAAGGCACCAGCGCGATTCTTGGCATCTTGGATAGCCATCAACCGAGCCTGTTGTTTAAGCACCTCAATATCCGACGCCTCAAAGGAAATGCCATCAACCTGATTCGCGCCAGCGGCGGTTGCCTTGGCGACCAAATCAGCAACTAAATTTGGCTGATCTTTTAAGTTGCGAACTTTAACAACCAACTGTTCGCTGGCAGTGTACCCTGATAAAACCGACACGCCATCAATATAGTCATACTGCGGATACAATGAATAATTTTGAGTCTGAATATCAGCCTCCGGAATATTCAATTCTTTAACCGCTGTTAGAACTTTATCAATGGAATTATTAACCTGGGTCAATGCACGTTCAGCGCTGATCGCTTTTTCAACCCGGACGCCTAAGTAGACTACGGCCGTATCCGGCTGATAGCTGACTTTACCCTGACCGGTTACCGTTACTGTCCATTGTGGCCAGTTAACAATCCGATCACGCAATAACGCCAGGCTGATAACACCTGTTAGTAAGATCATCCCAACCAATAATAGCGCAAGTTTTTGTTTTGAATTATATTCGTTTGCCATATATAAAAAGTTATATTATTATTTCGACCTTTTGGTCTATATGTATTATAACGAAAAATCAGAAAAAAGGTTACAGGCCACCGACCCACAACTTATCCTCAACCACTCTTTTTTACTCATGGCCAGTTGTGATACAATATAACAAGCACGTGAAAGGGGGTGAAATAGCAATGAAAGTAGTACACATAGTCACTTTCCTTCTTCTGGTTATTGGAGGCTTAAATTGGCTGCTAGTCGGCTTAATCGGCTGGGATGTCGGGATGTTATTTGGTGGCCAAAGCGCTTTAATCTCCAGAATTATTTATATTCTAGTCGGTTTATCAGCCGTTGTTGAGATTGCCACTCATAAAAAAAATTGCAAAGTTTGCAACGAAAAAAAGGCAATGCCCGCTGACACTTCTGAAACTGTCCCTCCCATATCAAACGCCTAGGCAAATTTACATTGCGTTTCAAGAAACCGCCCGGTAGGGGGTGGTTTTTTGTTTGACACTTTAAGACAAAAAGGGGATGATACACATAGTATGAAAAAATTCGGGAAAATCATTTTAGCCATTCTCATTTGCCAGACTGCTGGCATTATTGGGTCATTTTTCACCACCCCAGCAATCCCTGGCTGGTATGCTAGTTTGCAAAAACCATTTTTCAATCCTCCGGGTTTTGTGTTCGGCCCAGTTTGGTTAACACTGTATACTATGATGGGAATTAGTCTGTATCTTGTCTGGGAACACCGCCAAAAACATCCACTAGCACCAAACGCGATTATATTATTTTTAGTCCATCTGATTTTTAATGCCGCCTGGTCAGTTGTCTTCTTTGGCGCTCAACAAATCTTGCTGGCGCTTTTTATTATTGTGCTTTTGGTCTGCATGATTAGTATCCTCACCTGGCAGTTTTGGCAAATCAAAAAACCAGCCGGCTATTTATTGATGCCATATCTAACTTGGGTGCTGTTTGCAACCATACTTAACTTTTCACTTTGGCTATTAAACAAGTAACTTATGAAAAAAGGAGTTTTAATCTCACTCTTTATCATTATTTTTTTAGTTACCGCGTTTTTGTTTCGCACCAAAATCACACGACTATTTTTTAGTCCTAGCGCCCCACAGGGGGAGCTAGGGATAAACGTTTTTAACCTAGCCGCTAACCGCACACCAGACACCAATCAAACACCAAACGCCAAACCAGGCGCTGACCAAGCAGTTACCGATATTGAAATTATCGCCAAAAATCTTTTGATCCCCTGGGAAATTGGATTTCTGCCAACCGGCGAAATGCTTGTCACCGAACGAGCCGGCAACTTATTAAAAATCGGCGCCAATAAAACAGTTATTAAAATCCAGGGAGTTGAACACGTTGGTGAAGGTGGCTTGCAAGGGATGGCACTACACCCCGATTTTAAAAATAATAATTTTATTTATTTGTACCTCACCACCCGCACTAAAGACGGCCTAATCAACCGGGTAGAACGATACCGGCTAACCGGCGACACCCTGACTGATAAAAAAATAATCATAGATAATATTCCAGGCGCCCAATACCATGACGGCGGCCGAATTGAATTCGGACCAGACAGCAAACTATATGTCACTACCGGCGACGCTACCAAATCTGACAAAGCCCAGGACCCGAATTTTTTAGGCGGTAAAATCTTACGTCTGAATGACGATGGTTCTATTCCGTCCGATAACCCAAATCCGACATCGCTGATTTATTCTCTGGGCCATCGCAATCCGCAAGGATTAGCTTGGGATGAATCAGGACAACTCTGGGCCACTGAACATGGCCGCAGCGGCGCACTGTCGGGCTTAGACGAATTAAATATTATTGAACCAAATCAAAATTACGGCTGGCCCACCATTCAAGGTGATCAAACCAAACCAGGACTAACCACGCCGGTGGTTCACTCCGGCTCCGACGTCACCTGGGCTCCCGGCGACGCAATTTACCTTAACGGTTCAATCTTTTTTACCGGTTTGCGCGGAGAAGCAATCTACCAATACCAAATTGAAACAAAAAAATTCTTCACTCATTTCTATCGCGACTTTGGCCGGCTGCGCGCCATTGTCATCGGACCAGATGGCTTCATTTATGTTTCCACTTCTAACACTGACGGCCGCGGAGAAAGCAAAACTGAAGACGATAAAATCATCGCAATCAACCCTGAAATTTTTAACTAAATGACTACCGTCAAAAAAATAATGATTAGCTGGCTAATGGTTAGCCTAATTTTTGTTGTTGTTTATAACATGTTCATCAGTTTTGAATACACTATGATTTATTTTATAGTAGTGATCGGAATTTTTGGCCCGCTCCTTTATATCTTTAAATCATTATTGACAGACAGGCTGCAAAACTGGCCCGCTGCGGCCGTCATTAAATTTTTAACATTGGGTTATGGCGCAGTTTTAACTGAAGAAATTTTTGCCGCCCTAGTCAATCACTTATCGGAAGGCTTTAATACCGTCTTATACCTTCAACGCATCTTACAATTTTGGGCTTTTAATATTTTTGCTTTCAGTGGCCTGATTATGGGCTGGTATGTTTTAACTAAAAAAATCCAATATTCTAAAACTGAAATATTTTTTCTCACCGGAGTATTTGGCCTTTGGACCGAACGAATCTTTCCTGTGGCACTAACTAATCCGATTGCCTTTTTCTTCTGGACACCTTTGGTAATTTTCGTGTACGGCATTATTATCACGCCGGCCATGCTCAGTATAAACACCAAGGGAGAAATCATAAGCTTCCATCCGATTTTAAAATACGCTTTAACCTATGCCATCATTATACTTTTTTCGTTACCCCCAGTGATAGTCCTGTGGCTCCTGCGCCTATATTACCCTTGGTTATTCCCACCAGCTGAGTTTATCCCACTTTAACAACAATCATGAAATAAATCGCCATTAAAAAGCGTACTAATCTATATGGCTGAACTACCAGATTTTGCGAATAAAACCGACCAGGAGCTGGTCAATTTGACCCTTGAAAATCAGGATCATTTTTTACATATTGTTAATCGCTATCAGCAAAAATTACTCTCGTTTATTCTACGAATTTCGAATGTCGCGCCCGACGAAGCTCATGACCTCCTCCAAGAGGTCTTTATTAAAGTGTATAAAAATCTCAACGGTTATGACCCAAGCCTAAAATTTTCTTCCTGGATTTATCGTATTACCAGAAATCATGTTATCAGTAATTACCGAAAAATCAAAAATAAACCCCAGGTACTAAGCTGGGAAGTTGATGAGGAAAGCCTCAGCAGTCTTACGGCCGAAATTAATATTGAGAAATCAACTGACCAGGCATTGCTACGAGAACAGTTGGCCGAATCACTGGAAAAACTCAAGCCAAAATACCGTGAAGTTCTCATCTTGCGGTATTTTGAAGAAAAAAGTTATGATGAAATTTCTGACATCATTAAAAAACCGCGCGGCACGGTCGGCACCCTGATTAATCGGGCGAAAACCCAACTACAAGCAATCTATCAACCAAAAATATGAACCAAGATTTAGGAAAAAATATTTTAGAAAAAATTAAAGAAAGCCACATTAAACCGACTCCGCGGTGGGAATTTTTACTCAAAGATTATGTGATGTGGATCATTTTTATCATTGCTATTTTAGTTGGTAGCTTAGCCACTTCAGTTACCATCTTCATGCTCCGCCACGAGAATTGGGATTACTATCAAGCTCAGCCAAGCGCCATAACCACCATTCTAATTAATCTGCCATACTTTTGGTTACTTATCCTGTTAGCATTTCTCGGACTGGCCTGGTACAACATCAAACACACTAATAAAGGCTACCGATATAATACGCTGGCAGTGCTTGGCATTAGCGTTATTGCCAGTATTCTGATTGGTAGCGTGTCATACAGCGTTGGTCTTGGTGAAGACTTAGAAGACATTTTCTATAAACGATTTCCTTTTTACCACCACTTTATGGAAAATCGCGCCAGACAGCTGTTTAGTCCCGCCGGTCCAATTTTGGGCGGTGTAGTGGTTAATGTTAATAGTAGTCAAGTTGAAATTCAGGACTTCAATGGCCGGTTATGGATTATCAGCACTTCAACTACCCAATTTGACATTGGTGACCGAATTATCCTGGTCGGAAAAAAATTCGAAGGCGACACGTTTGAAATTGAAATTTTAAAACCTTGGTTCAAACAACATAATCGTTTAATTGAATTTCATCTGCAAGCACCGCCGCCAAGGACGCGGTAGTGATGAAATAAAATTTAATACTGGGCGTATTACCTGATGTGCGAGGCAATTTGGCCAGCCGAGAACAGCATCGATGCGCGGTCACGTCAAATTCCAATGATCTAATTCATAACCTCAATCATCTATGCCCAAAACCCACTACCTTATAGCGGCCATGCTCGGTTTGATTATTACTACAGCCGTTGTAGGTATTACAACTTTCGCCCAGACTACCACAACTACTGATTCACGGCCAAACTTCATTGAACACCGTCAGGAATTCAAACAAATGATTATTGACGGCGACTATGAAACCTGGTCGGAAATGATGAAGGAACGAGTTACTGAGCTTAGAACCCAAGCCGACAAACTGGAAAGTAGCATCAATCAAGAAACTTTCAACAAATTAACTGAAGCCCACCAGTTAATGCAGGAAGAAAAGTTTGATGAAGCTAAAGCAATCTTTGACGAACTCGGCATGCCTGGACCATTTGGCCCACACGGCATGAGGGGGATGAAAGGAATGCATAATAACCAGCGGCCGAGCTTACCGACTGAAGCTCAAAACTAAGAATTAAATTACAAAAAATCGCCTAAAAGGCGATTTTTTGTTATACTGGCAGTATATGAAAATTAAACTATTAATTGCCAGCATCCTGTCCGGTTTTTTCATTACCGGCTGTCTAACAAATACAGATATCAACCCGCCGACCGGAAACAATAATCAAAATCAACCGGCAGTTTTTGATTTTGACAGCTGCGTGGCGGCCGGAAACCCCATTCTTAAAAGTAAGCCAGCCCAGTGTCGCCATAACGGCATTACCTACGTTGAAAATCTGCCAACGACACCATCAACTGACCGAATTAAATGCCAAGATGCTCAACGAGAAGCTGAAGTGTGTGCTGAAATCTACCAACCAGTATGCGCCAAAGTTAATGTTCAGTGCATTAAAGCGCCGTGTCCACCAATTGACCAAACGTTCTCAAGTGCTTGCCACGCCTGCCGAAATTCATTAGTTGAAAGCTATGTGGAAGGCGAGTGCCCATCACCAAGCAACGTTGATTAATTATGAAAATATTTGCCATCGAAAGTTCGTGTGACGAAACCGCCGCCGCCGTTGTTGAAACGAAAGGCGGTCGCTTTAATATTTTGGCAAACACGATTGTTTCACAAATTGATATTCACCGCCAGTACGGCGGCGTAGTGCCAGAAGTTGCCGCCCGTCACCATATTCAAAACATCATACCGGTACTTGAACAAACCCTTGATCAGGCCAAGCTCACACCGAATAAACTTGATCGCTTGGCGGTAACAGTCGGGCCCGGCTTAATTACGTCGCTTATAGTCGGCATTGAAACCGCCAAGACTCTTTCGTACGTCTGGAAAAAACCAATTGTACCGGTTAACCACATGAAGGCTCATTTGTACGCCAACTGGAGCCACAATCAAAAAATTAATTTTCCGGCCATCACCCTAATTGTTTCCGGCGGACATACTGAAATTATTTTACAAACCAGCCCAACTCACCTGAAAAAAATCGGCGCCACTATCGACGACGCGGCCGGCGAGGCATTCGACAAGGTCGCACAGCTATTGGGGCTAGGGTATCCGGGCGGACCAGCGATTTCCAAACTTGCCAAAACCGGAAGCCGAAACGCTTATCCATTCCCACGACCAATGTTAAAAGAAAATAATTTCAACTTCAGCTTCTCAGGACTTAAAACAGCGGTGCTATATACAACTCAAAAAATAAAAAAAATCACCCCTGCCGTTACCGCCGACATCGCCGCTTCATTTGAACAGGCCGCAGTTGATATTTTGGTTGAAAAAACAATTCGCGCCGCCCAAACCCACCACGCCAAAACAATTATGCTATCAGGTGGCGTTGCGGCTAATGGACTGTTGCGGCAAACGCTTGCAACAAAAGCTAAAAATCTAAAGATAAAATTTTTAACGCCCGACATTCATCTTTGCACGGACAATGCCGCCATGATTGCTATTGCCGCCGCCTTTGACAAACCTTCGCCGTGGCATACACTAAAAGTAAACCCTAACCTTGATATTTAAACGATGATAAAGAAAATATTTACCACCAAGTCCGAACACCAAACCCACACCCTTGGCATTAAACTGGCTAAAACCTTGCAAGGCGGGGACGTATTAGCATTAACCGGCAATCTTGGTGCCGGTAAAACTGTTTTAACCAAGGGTATCGCCAAAGGATTAGGCATTACGTCCATTGTTAACAGTCCGACTTTTATTTTGATGCGCGTCTATCCAATAAAAAACAAAACAATTAAACAGCTAGTACACATTGATTGCTACCGTTTACAAAGTGAGGAACAACTAAGAGAGATTGGTGCTACAGAATATTTTAACCGACCCGACACTGTCACCGTGATTGAATGGGCGGAAAAAATTAAACAACATCTCCCTAAACAAATTATAAAAATTACGGTAGAATTACTACACGAGGACCAAAGAAAAATAACCATCACCACCCATGGTTGAATATTGGCGCAACCCCGCCGAACAACTTACCACCCCTGAACGTCCGCTGCCGGATCGTTTTTATAAATTAATGGAACATATTAATAAAACACGAAAACCGCGGCTAATGGAAATCAGTCAAAGCCGAGTCAGTCCCAATGAAGCTGCCAGTGACCGTAATACCGTTCGTGAAAAAAAAGCTCGTCAGTTTGGTGACGAAACCGAGTATGCCAATTTTTTTGAAACCGCGCTGCCGGAAGTCAATAATTACGACTGGTTTGGCGAAAATGTCGTTATCCTAGACCGCGGCCATGGTGATGCCGCCGACTATAACGACTTAGCCGTTGGTACTGATTTAACTTTAGAGATGGAATCACCAGACGGACATGATCCGATTGCTTTGCGAATTGACGTCACAAAAACTAAAAATTTAGACGGACTTGAACGAAAAACTCAAAACACTCTGCATGAAATTGAAAATGGCCGATTTAGCCGAACTTATTTTCAATCCTACTACCAAGAAGGCCCACTACAAAAAATTAATACCGCGCCAAGCATTGTTTTGCACCTTACCGAAAATCAACTAGATGAATTAGGAAGCGAGCTTTATACTGCCAGACTTGATAACGACCCCGAAAAAAGAAAAAAGGCAATTACCGGCCTGGAGGGAAGCCCACTTCAACTAAACTTAATTGACCAAGCACGAGGCCAGCTGGAAAACCAAGCGCTGTATGCCTTGGCATTATTTCTGGAAGAAGTAAACAATCGCTGGCAGCGATTTAATTTGAATAACGATCAAAAAGCCGAACTGGCTGACATATACGACCAGGTTAAGACTGCACATGCCCTCCAACACACTGGCCAAGAAGTAACTCGGCTTATTGAACAGGTCACAAAAAATAAAACATTGCAGCGGTTACCTCGCTATCACGAGACAATTCGCTTATTAAACGGCATTAGCCCCTGGCTAAACCATTTTGAAAATTTAGAACAACAAAAAATCGGCCAGCTGTCTGATAACACCAAGCAGCAGGCCGAGGCTAATGCGAGTTTGAGCGAGGCTCATCGCCTGCTCGTTGGTCGGCCGAGCCAGATTCATTCTGCTCTGCCGCAGCGGTTTGGTGTGGCGGCTTAAATCCGCCGAGAAAACCACCGCTTTGTTGAATGCGGTCAAGCACGTCACCCGTCTTCTCATGAATGATTTGCGAAACCGGATCCGTCGAAATGACCGGACCTTTCTTCTCTTGCGTCGTGCACAAATCTCTACCCTCCTTAACGTAGTTTGCGCCAAGAAACACCTTACTCGCAGCGAGCCCATACTAACAAAAAAACCGCCTCTTGTCAATAAAGGGCGGATTTTTAAACTAATTTTTAAAGCTCGTCGTCACTGATATCCTTAGCCACACGAAACACTTCATCGGCCGTGGTGATACCGTCAGCCGCTTTCAATAAACCGTCTTGAATCATCGTGATCATACCGTGCTTAACGGCAATTGAACGCATATCATACTCAGACACATGGCCAGTTAAAATCAAATTTTCTACTTCTTTATTCATTGTCATGACTTCAAAGATACCAACCCGACCCTTATACCCAAGGCCCTGACACTCCTCACAGCCGCCGCCTTTATAAAACTTTAACCGCTTAAGCTCTGCTTCTGGTACTCGAAAACCAGACTCTTCAGGAATTTTTGATAAAATTGCCATCACCCGCGACATGGTTTTATTATCAAGCTCGGCTGGTTTTTTACAGTACTGGCAAATTTTTCGTACCAAACGTTGACCAATCATCGCATTAATCGCCGGGGCCAACAAAAATGGTTTAACCTGCATTGACAGCAAACGGGGAATGGTTCCGGCAGCGTCGTTTGTGTGCAATGTGGTAATCACCAAATGACCAGTCAACGCGGCATTAATTGCAATCTCAGCTGTTTCAAGATCACGAACTTCACCAACCATAACGATATCCGGATCCTGTCGCAAAATAGAGCGCAGGCCGTTGGCGAAAGTGTAGTTCTTACTATGATCAACCTGACTTTGATTAACGCCGTCAAGTTTGTATTCAACCGGGTCTTCAATGGTGATAATTTTAGTTCCCGGATCATTTAGCTTATTTAGCACTGCATACAAAGTAGTAGTTTTTCCTGAACCGGTCGGACCAGTCGTGACAATCATGCCATTTGGTTTTTCAATTTCGCCCCGCAACGCCTCAAAAGCGCGGCCGCGCAAACCTAAATCTTCAAACGCCATGCCGGCCGCCGACGACATCAATAAACGCATCACAACGCTTTCACCATACGCCGTTGGCAAAGTTGACACACGAACGTCAATCTTTTCTTTAGTCATAAAAATGGTAAAACGTCCGTCCTGAGGGCGGTCTTCAATATTAATCTTTAATCGCGAAACTAATTTAATGCGACTGACAACCTGCGGCCAAACTTTATGTTCAAGCTCAGCAACATCATGCAACAAACCGTCGATACGAAATCGAACCTTGACTCCTTTTTCTTCAGCCTCAATGTGAATATCCGAAGATCTAGCCTTAATAGCGGCCGCCATAATTAACGTTACCATGTCGGTAATTGAAACTTCGCTTAATTCCTTGTTTAAATCCTGAAATGTTCTAATCTCTTTTTCATACTTACGAATATCGTCTTCAGCAATTTCAACGCCACTGACAAACTTACGAACTTTGGGAATTGATTGGTACAAACGAAACGCAAAATCAAAACTGTTTTGTGAAATTAAATAAATTTTTACGTCCGCATGATTTTCTTTGGCCAATACTTTGGTTAGCTCCGTCAACCGAGGGTCTTCGGGATTAACCGCCCCAATCCTAATATCATTTGAACCCCGAAAAAAACAAATAGCTTTTAGTTCCTGGGAATCTTTTTCTGAAAATAAAATCAAAGTTTCCGGACTAATTGGAAAACCCTTTAAATCGATATATTGAAAGCCCATCATCGCAGCCCTGGTTTGCGCTTCACGCTCTTTTTCCTTGGCGCCGATATTCTTCATTTTCTCGCTGAATTTTTCCGACACCTCTTCACTGGCAATCTGCGGCCGACTGACTGATGAAACGTTTTTGATTGGATTATTCTTATCACTCATCATACGTGTTTATTATAACAAACTAAGCCTAAAAACAAAAACGCCCCCGAAAAATTGGGGGCGTTAAATATGTACGAAAGACGTTATCGACGCAAAGCTTGCCAGCCGCTTATCAACCGGCTCGCTAAAAGATTTTTCTTGCTTGAGATAATCTCAAAAATTATTGCCCAAGTGGCCCAGGAAAAAACAGTCAAAGCAATTTGCAAGACGACAAACACCACAAACAAAAAAGTAGTCAATAAAATCAATCCAAATAACCAGCCGCTATATAACCTGAAGATATAGAAAAAGGCAAAAAATCCCAGAATACCAATAATCGTATTGACTACCCAAGTGACCAAAAACAGAATAATTGAAATTTCCATCGTCATCAGCCAATTAGTTTTGAACAGTTTCCAAGCAAATGACAACGACTCGCCAAAACTCTTATCTTTCAAAACCACGGCGCAGATGGCATAACGAGAAATAAATGAACTCATTAAAACCAAAATCATTCCCGCATTAAACACCACAATAAACACATATAACGACAGGACAAAGCGCTGCAGTGCCATAACACCAATAATACTGATGGTTAACCAGACAACTATCTTTAAAACCACGTTCAAGCCCAAAATAGGCCAAAATTTACTCACCCCTAGTCCGAAACTTTCACCCCATGTTAACGGGTGCTTGCGGGTAATCGCAATGCTTTGTCCAATCACTGCTGTCTGTGAGATTACTACCAGCCACGTGATGAATACGGTCATGCCCAAAACAATCAAGCCGGCCAATACCGCCATGACGACAAACGCTGGCGATTGGACAAATAAAGCAGTCAAACCACGAAGTCCGCCGCCGCTAAATAATCCGCCGGCCGCAGCATTTTGCCAAAATGAAAGCCAGCCTGAATTAGCATAGCTTGAAAAGAAAACTTCTGCTTCACCAGAAGTGCCTAATAAAGCGGCCATCAAGCCAAAAAACCAAATCGCCGGATATTTGAAGGCGACCTTGGCTGCTTGCTTAAATATTTCGCGGTAGTGATACATACGTCGTTTTGTTTAATTGATCAATTTATTTTATTTTTTCTCCACAAAGATGGCTTCGAACTCTTCTTTTTCAAGTGTTTCTCGTTCCATTAATAACCGGACAATTTCTTCCATTTTATCGCGATGCTTTCTGACAATTTCCAAGGCTGTTTTCATGGCGTTATCAATCAGTTTACTGATTTCCTGATCAATTGTTTCAGCGACTTTTTCGCTGTAATCGCGCTGTTCCGTAATTTCCTTGCCCAAAAAGATTAATTCTTCTCGCTTGCCAAAAGTCCGGGGACCAAGCACTTCACTCATGCCATACTGCATAATCAGTTGCCGAGCAATTCTAGTTGCTTCACGTAAATCATTTGATGCACCGGTAGTCACTTCGCCAAATATCTCTTTTTCTGTCACGTGTCCGGCTAACAATACAGCCAATTCATCAATAAACTCTGAGCGGGGTTTTAAGTATTTATCTTTCTGCGGCATCTTAAGAGTATAGCCAGCGGCCCGGCCGCGAGAGATAATCGACACTTTCTGAACCGGATCGGCATTTGGCAAAATATGCGCAACCAACGCATGACCGGCTTCATGATACGCGGTAATTTTTTTCTCTTCAGCTGAAAGATAATGGCTCTTACGTTCAGGCCCCAAAATAACCTTCTCAATACTTTCCAAAATATCAAGCATCTCAATTTTTTTCTTATTTTTTCGAGCCGCAAAAATCGCCGCCTCATTAAGCAAATTATTAAGATCCGCTCCGGTGAAGCCAGGAGTTCGTTCGGCAATCCGGCGCAAGTCAACATCTTCGCCCAACGGTTTTTTCCGGGAATGAACTTTCAAAATTGCTTCACGATCATCAATGCTCGGAGCGTCCAACACCACCCGTCGATCAAAACGACCCGGGCGCAGCAATGCCGCATCCAAAATGTCCGGCCGGTTAGTAGCGGCAATCACGATCACGTTGGTTGTGACATCAAAGCCGTCCATTTCCACTAAAATCTGATTAAGGGTCTGTTCCCGTTCGTCATTTGAACCGCCCAGACCGGCGCCACGCTGACGACCAACCGCATCAAGCTCATCAATAAAGACAATACACGGCGAATTGCGTTTGGCTTTGCGGAATAAATCACGAACGCGCGAAGCGCCAACACCAACAAACATTTCAACGAATTCTGAACCAGAAATGCTAAAAAATGGCACATCGGCCTCGCCGGCGATCGCGCGAGCCAATAACGTTTTTCCAGTTCCCGGAGGCCCTACCAACAACACACCTTTAGGAATACGGGCACCAAGGCTGATAAACTTTCGAGGCGTCTTTAAGAATTCAACAATTTCAGTCAACTCTTCTTTAACCTCTTTGGCACCGGCAACATCACGAAATGTTACGCGGTTACGCTTATCTTGGGGATTAACTTCGCGAGCCCGAGACTGTCCAAAAGTCATGGCTTTTGAGTTTGCTCCCTGAACTTGGCGCATCATCAGATAAATAAACCCGATTACCAACAGGAATGGCAAAATCAACGGCAACAAACTCACTAACCAATATTCCCAGCCGCTTTCTTTCTTGACTGAAATGTTAATGGCTTTCAATTTTTCAGGATCAGCCTGATAATTATTCAACAAATCACCGAGCGACTCTGTTGGTTCTTTTTGCACTTCAGCCAAAGAACCATCAGCCAACGTCACGGCAATTTTATCATTTGTCACTTCAATGCTCTTTACCTCTCCCTGGTTTATTTTTTCAACCATGCCAATAATCCCCAGAGGCTGTTTTTCCGCCTGCGGGGTGATATAGAAACTAAACATCGCCAAGATGACCAAGAATACAATAAAAGTGACCGCTAAATTTTTTGCAAGATTTTTCATAGTTAAGTCTTAAAGTAAAAAGTGGGCAAAGTTAATAACATTATACCCACTTTTTACCTTATTTTCAAGATTTATTTCTCTCAATAATACGCGAAAGAATCACTTAATTAGCCGCCGGGTCTAAGGGTTTATCAGCCTTTGGCTGGGCCGCTGGCTTAACTTCGCCGGCCGGAGCCTGAGTTAACGCCTTAATACTTAAACCAAGACGATGATCTTTTGGTTCAATCGACAAAATTTTGAATTCACGCTCTTCACCAGGTTTGGCAATTTCGGTGGTATCGGTCACTGGCTTATGAGACAGCTCGGAAATATGCGCTAAACCATGAATATCCGGATCAAGCTCCACAAACAAGCCAAACGGATTCACTTTTAAGACCTTGCCTTTAACAATCTGCCCAACCTGATACTTGCTGCCAACGTTAGTCCAGGGGTCGGCCTTAAGTTTTTTCATCGACAAAAAGATTTTTGACCCTTCAACATTGATAATTTCGGCTTTAATCTTATCGCCGACTTTCACAAAGTCAGTCGGGTCGTCAATGCGCTGCCAAGCCAGTTCGGAAATGTGAACCAGCCCTTCAAGCTTATTATCGCCGAATTCAACAAAGACACCAAAATCAGTTACCGCCGTCACCTTGCCGTCAATCACGTCGCCAACTTTGTAGCTGGAAATCACATCCTTTTGTTTTTCTTCCCAACCGGCTTTCTCGGAAACGATTAACTTGTCTTCGCCTTCGTTGACATCAATAATCTTCACTTCAAAGTCTTTGCCGACATAGCTTTTTAGACGGTCAAGAATTTTATTCTTGTCGCCGCCAGGAACGCGGGGGTAATGTTCGGGCATTAATTGTGAAACGGGCAAAAATCCAGGAATTTTTCCAACCTTAACCATCAAACCGCCCTTGTTAGCGTCCACAATAGTCGCCTTAACGATTTCACCGGCATCGCGCAACCCAGACAAGTTGTCCCAAGCCTTTTGATGTCCGGCAAAACGAAGCGAAAGCTCCATTTCACCGTTTTCGTTTTCCAACTCAATAACGGTGGCTTCAACTTCATCACCAACTTTTAAATTAGAATATTCGCTTGACTCATCATAAAACTCCCGGCCGCGAACGATACCGGTTGTTAGCCCATCAATATCCAAACGAATTTCTGAGCGCGAGATGTCAATGACCACCCCTTTAATAATATCGCCGATTTTTGGGATTTTAATAAAATCCCCCTCAGCTAACATCTTTCTAAACTGAGAGGATTGGTCTTTGACAGTTAGTTCTTCACTAATACCTTTTTTACTCTGTTCTGTCATAAAATTTTATTTAACCTTTGCCCAATAGCTGGCCAAAAGCCCCTTGTTGTCACTTAGCCAAGGATATATTAATTAATGTTAGCGTGACTAACCAAGCATATACCATATAAGGCAGTTTTGTCAAGACCTTAAAAGGTATGGTAAAATAGAGCTATAATTATCAAAAATAAGCCAAAAAATGTCCACTATCGATTCAAAATATTTAAAAAAAATCGTTGCCGGGGGTAAAAGCTATGTTCCCAGCAAAATTACCAAAGAGTTAAAGCAGGCCGGATTCAAAAGTTCGCTTTATGGCAAAGTCACCCAGGAACAGGCTGCCCGGGTTGTACGACATTTGCAGTCAAAAGGACTTTTATCAAAAAGTAAAAATGCTACCCAGCTCTACCAGGAAGCGACTAAAACCCAAACCGCCGACCAAGAGGCAATTCGGTTAGCCAAGGCCCAAAAACATATTCAAGCCAACATCAGAATTGATCTTGACCAAGAAATCGCCGCCGAAGAACGGGGGCAACAGTCTATCAATTATGACCCGCGCAGCGTCTTGGGACAAAATCTGGCTCAGCGCATTCAGCAAGAACAGCAGAATCGAGAAGAAAAAATCCAGGATGAACGCAAAAAACAAGATCAGCTAAAGGGGAAGAATCAGACTAAAAATTCCAGGCCACAGCCGATTGATTTGGCTAATCTGCCTGACATGGATATCGGCTAAAATATTGCCAAAAAAATATCTAATTTTAGCCAAAAAAAAATAGAATATTTTCTTGCCAATTTTCTATAATTTTGCTAAAATATAGGTGACAATTATGCGTCATTTTTTTAATTCTAAACCTACTTTTTTCTATGTTTATTAACTGGCACGGACAATCATGCTTCAAGCTAGTAGGGGATAAAACCACAGTGATAACCGACCCCTTTGATAATTCAATCGGCTTACGAGCCCCCCGGCTAGCTGGCGATATTGTAACCATCAGCCATGACCATGGCGACCACAATAACGTCGAGGGTGTTAAAGGCTTAAACCAAACAGAACCCTTTATTATCAAAGGACCTGGCGAATATGAGTATAAAAATGTTTTTGTCTATGGCATTGCATCATTTCACGACAACGAACGAGGTGCCAAGCGGGGGACTAACATTATCTACCGCATTGAGATTGACGGTATCACCATTACTCACCTGGGAGACCTTGGACATTTGCTGGAAAATGAACAGCTTGAAAAAATTGAGGGAACCGATATCCTACTTATCCCCGTTGGCGGAGACTACACGATTGACGGCAAACAGGCAACCAAGATTATCAGCGAACTTGAACCACGGATTGTGATTCCGATGCACTACCGCCTGCCTGGATTGAAAGTTAAAATTGATGGACTCGATACCTTCTGCAAGGAAATTGGCGTGTGTCCCAAAGAAGAATTGCCAAAGTTTAAAATTACTAAAAAAGATCTACCACAAGAAGACCTGCAAGTCGTTTTGCTCCAGCCTTAAATAAACGTGTATGGCGAACACCGAACAACCAGAAGACAGACCAAAATCAAAGTTTGACATTGAACGACTCTCTGAAACAACTAGAAAAAAAATATTTGGCATTTCAATTTTTGTTTTAACACTAACAATTGTCATTGCCTGGATTCCCAGTTTACAGTCAACACTAAACCAAATTAGGTCCGGACCGAAAAAACCAATACTTGGAGAAGAAAATTTTGAAAAAATCCAAAACGACCTTAATACCATGATCAACCAAACCAAAGCTGATTACGAAGAAATTCAAAAAAAAATTGACCAACTAAATCAGCTTGCCGCTTCAAGCTCCGCGACGACCGTGGCCACTAGCACAAAACCTCTGGCCACATCAACCGCAACGTCCAGCCGCGAACTTAGTCCGGATGAAATGAAACTCTTAAAAGAAAAAATTTTAGAACAAATAGATTAACCAAACCTTTGTAACTACGTATGCCCTCAAAAAAGAAACTTCCTATCAAACCAAAGCCGACTCTACACGACGACGCCGACACAAAAAACGATAACGGCGTTGGCCGGCTTGAAGCACGGCCGATTGTTGAAGAAATGCAGCAATCATACCTCGACTATGCGATGTCGGTGATTGTTGCCCGCGCCCTGCCTGATGTTCGTGATGGCTTAAAGCCGGTTCACCGCCGCATTCTCTATGCAATGTGGAGCATTGGTCTACGACCAAGTGCTAAATTCCGCAAATCCGCTACGGTCGTCGGAGAAGTGCTTGGTAAATACCATCCGCACGGCGACGCTGCGGTCTATGACTCAATGGTGCGTATGGCGCAAGATTTTTCGTTACGCTATCCGCTCGTCAACGGTCAAGGTAACTTCGGCTCAATGGACGGCGATGGCGCAGCGGCCATGCGTTACACTGAGGCAAAGTTAGCCAAAGTTTCCGAAGAACTACTGGTTGATATTGAAAAAGATACTGTTAACTTCAGCCCTAATTACGACGGCTCACAAAAAGAACCAAACGTCCTGCCTGCCAAACTGCCAAACCTCTTAATCAACGGCACTATGGGTATCGCTGTTGGTATGGCCACCAGTATCGCCCCTCATAACTTGGGCGAAATTGTTGACGGCACTGTTCATCTGATCGAAAATCCCGATGCCACCGTTGATGATTTAATGAAATTCATTAAGGGTCCGGATTTTCCGACCGGCGGTATCATTTTTGATGTCAACGAACTCAGACAAATGTACGCCACCGGCAAAGGCGGGGTAGTGGTTCGGGCAAAGACTGAAATTATTGAAGGCAAAGGCGAGACATTTAAGATTATTGTTTCGGAAGTGCCGTACCAAATTAACAAGGCAACCTTATTGGAAAAAATTGCCACGCTTGTCAAAGATAAAAAAATTGAGGGCATTAAAGATTTACGTGATGAATCAAACAAAGAAGGGGTTCGAATTGTCATTGAACTTAAAAAAGAATCATACCCGAAAAAAGTTTTAAATACTCTGTTTAAACTGACTGAGCTGCAAACAACTTTTCACTCAAACATGTTGGCCTTAGTCGACGGCATTCAACCCCGCGTTCTGACCTTAAAAATGATTTTGGAGGAATACCTAAAACATCGTCAGGAAGTGATTCGCCGCCGGACCGAATATGACCTCGCGAAAGCCAAAGATCGAGCCCATATTCTTGAGGGTTTAAAATTAGCCCTGGTAAAAATTGACGCTATTATCAAAACCATCAAAGAATCTAAAGATAAAGACGTTGCGAAAATTAACTTGATCAAAAAATTCAAGCTCTCCGATCGACAAGCAGTCGCTATTTTAGAAATGCGCTTGCAGCAATTAGCCAACCTTGAACGATTAAAAGTTGAACAAGAATTAAAAGAAAAGCTCGCTTTAATTAAAGAGCTAGAATCAATTTTGAAATCCGCAAAAAGAATTCTTGATATCATCAAAACCGAATTATTAGACATTAAGCAAAAATATAATAACGACCGCCGAACCCAAATTGTCGCCCACGGTATCAAGAGCTTCTCAACCGAAGATTTGATCCCCAACGAAGATACAATTGTTACCTTGACCAAGGACGGTTACATCAAGCGCTTGCCGCCTGACACTTTCCGCACTCAAAGCCGCGGCGGTAAAGGCGTAACCGGATTAACCACCAAAGAAGAAGATATCGTTGAACAGTTCTTCGTGACTACCACTCACTCAGATATTTTATTCTTTACCACTCAAGGCAGAGTTTTCCAACTCAAAGCCTACGACATTCCCAAGGGTTCACGAACAGCCAAGGGCCAGGCGATTGTTAATTTTCTGCAACTGGCTCCCAACGAAAAAGTTTCAGCCGCCTTACCGCTCAGCGAACTAGGTGACTACAAATTCTTAATGATGGTGACTAAAAAAGGAAACATCAAGAAAGTCGATATTAGTGACTTTGATAATATCCGCCGTTCCGGATTAATCGCCATTAAACTAAAGAAAGACGACGAACTTGAATGGGTTAAGCCGTCCAGCGGCAAAGATGAAATTATTTTAGTCAGCGCCCAAGGCCAGGCGATTCGTTTCCGCGAATCACAGGTTCGGCCAATGGGACGGGGGGCATCCGGCGTCCGGGGCATCCGGCTCAAGGGGTCTGACGTTGTGGTTAGTATGGACGTGGTTGACCCATCATTAAGCAAAGTCGGACAACTGCTTACGATTATGGCCAACGGCTACGGCAAACGAAGCAGTCTGACTAACTATAAGACCCAAAGCCGCGGCGGTTCTGGTATTAAAACCGCTAAAATCACGGCAAAAACCGGCGTCATAGTTTCCGCCACCATTGTTAACTCCAAAGCGGTTGAAGGCGACATTATCATTATTTCCGCCCGAGGCCAGGTTATCAGACTACCTATGAAATCGGTTAATGTCTTGGGTCGCGCCACACAGGGGGTACGATTAATGAAGTTTAAAGACGACAAAGATCATGTTGCTTCAACAACCTTTGTCGAAATTGATTAAAAATAATTTTTAAAGTACAATAATAATACTATGCCAGTACCAGCCAAACGACGTTCAAGGTCTAAGGGCCGCAAGGGCCGAAGCCATCTTGCACTAAAGTCAAAAAATTTGATTAAGTGTTCCAAGTGTGGCAAGCCTGCCATGCCGCACCGGGTTTGCCCGAATTGTGGCACATACCAGGGCCGAGAAATCGTCAAACCAAAAACTAAGAAGAAAAAGAAAGAAGCTAAATAATATTTAATTTATTTTAGCTATGTCTAATCGCCACCTGGCACGGACCATTGCTTTGCAAACCCTTTATCAGTGGGATTTCAATAATTATCAATCCGATCAGATTGACGAAACTATCAGGCGCAATCTTAAAGAATTTGCGCCTCAGTTTAATGATAACGGTTTTATTGAAAACCTGGTTAAAGGCGTGGTTAAAAACCAAAAAGAAATCGACGGTTTAATCACCAAATATGCTCCAGAGTGGCCCTTGGAGCAGATTACCATGGTAGACCGCAACGTTTTACGAATTGGTATCCAAGAAATGAAATATGATGATGACATTCCGGAAAAAGTAGCGATCAACGAGGCCATCGAACTGGCAAAAACATTTGGTGGGGAATCAAGCGGCAAATTCGTCAACGGCGTATTAGGCACCATTTATAAAGAAATTCTCAAAGATCAGCCTCAGCCAAAGGAGGAACCTAAATCATAAGCCAGGTGGTGGGAAATTGTGATACTAAGTTTTTAGCGTCTCAATTTGCCAAACATCTTCGTTAAAACTCATGAAAGACCTATCACGGCTAGAAAAAGACCTCAAAATCAAATTTCACAATCTTGATTTATTCACCCAGGCCTTTGTTCACCGCTCATACATTAATGAAAATCCAAACTTTCATTTGGGACACAATGAACGTTTGGAATTTTTAGGCGATGCTGTCTTGGAGCTGGCCATCACCGAGCATCTATACCAAAATTACCCAAATCCGGAAGGAGAACTGACCAACTGGCGAGCGAGTCTGGTAAATAGCCAAATGCTTTCAAAACTCGCCCAACAGCTCAATTTAGAAAAATACTTATACCTCAGCAAGGGTGAAGCCAAAGACACTAACAGTAAAGCTCGTAATTACATTTTGGCTAACTGCGTTGAAGCGCTAATTGGCGCAATCTACCTTGATTCCGGATATGCGGAAGCAAAAAAATTCGTGGATAAATTTTTCTTGCCAGAATTGCCGGCAATTTTGGAAAATAAGCTGTACCTGGACCCTAAAAGTAAATTCCAGGAAATCGCCCAGGAAAAAATGGGCATTACTCCTAGCTACAAAGTCTTAAAAGAAACCGGACCCGACCATAACAAGAAATTCCAGGTTGGAGTTTATTTGGGTGATGAACTAATAACTACCAGCGTCGGCAGCAGCAAACAGGAAGCTCAGGTTAAGGCAGCGGCCAAGGGCTTAAAGAAAAAAAACTGGTCTTAAATTTTTCAATTATTAATTTTTAAAATATGAAAATAGACGATTTATTCAAAATCGCCGTTGAAAAAGGTGCCTCCGACCTGCACATTGTCGTTGGTATGCCCCCGATTTTGCGAATTGACGGCAACCTAACACCGATCAAAGGTGAAAACAAAATCACCAATAAAATCGCACAGGATTTAATCTTTCCAATGCTAACGGAAAAGCAAAAACAGATCTACGATAAAGAAAAAGAGCTTGATCTGTCTTACGAAATCGAAAGCGGCCACCGGTTCCGCGTTAACCTTCATTGGGAAAAAGACAACTTTGGTTTGGTCGCCCGGGTTATTTCTTCCAAAATCCCCAGTATCCAGGATTTAAACATGCCGCCTATCACCACCAATCTGCTGAACATGAAGCAGGGATTAATTTTAGTCACCGGGCCAACTGGTTGCGGCAAATCAACGACCCTGGCAGCAATGGTTGAATACATTAATTCCACTCGCTCCTCACACATTGTTACCCTTGAAGATCCAATTGAGTTCTTGTTTAAATCAAACAAAAGCATCATCAAACAGCGCCAGCTTCACACCGACATGATTACTTTTGAGAGTGCCCTTGTCCATGTTTTGCGACAAGACCCAAATGTCATCATGGTTGGTGAGATGCGCGACCTAAAAACAATTGCCGCAACTATCACCCTGGCAGAAACCGGCCACTTGGTCTTAGCAACTTTGCACACCCACAATGCGGCACAAACCATTGACCGTATTATTGATATTTTTCCACCTCACCAGCAACAGCAAATTCGCTTGCAGGTTTCTATGACGTTAAATGCCATTATCTCTCAGCAGCTTATTCCAAAAGAAGGTGGTGGTCGCGTCGCCACGCGTGAGGTCTTGCTCAATATTCCGTCTATTTCCAACCTGATTCGAGAAAATAAAATCGCTCAGATCAGAACGGTCTTACAAACCAGTGCCGAAGAGGGGATGATCACCATGGACCAAGATCTTATCAATCTGTTCAACGAAGGCTTAATTTCCAAAGAAACGGCTCAGGGACATATGCTAAACCCTGAAATGTTAAACGCCTAAAATTAAAAGCCGCCTGTATAGCTTATACTCCAGGCGGTTTTTTAATTAGTGCTACTTTTGAGGTTTGAAATAGCGATCAATTGCTAGTACTAAATCATCGGGGTGTTCAACCATTGTCTGATACACCTGGTCGGCAAAATACTCTTTAGGATGAAAACCCCAGGTCACGGCTACAGCCGCAATGTTCGCCTTTGCCGCTTCACGTAAATCACCAACGGTATCAGTAACAAATAGACAATCCGGCCCAGTAACGCCATATTCTGTCAGCACCATATTCATCTTCTCCACTTTACTGCGATGCACATCAGCGCCATATACTTTGTCAAACAAATGATGAATATTATGTAATTCCAGATACGAATGAATCGGGCTGGTGATTGAAGACGAAACCACGACCAAGGCATAGCGCTGGCCCAGTGCCGTTAATGCCTCAACCATCCCGGGAATAACTGGCAGGGTTAAAAGTTTTTTAGTGTATAAATTAAACCATTCGTCCTGATCAGTCACCTTGTTATTGCTGTCTTTATGGTGATCATCAACCGAATCATAGATATTGCCCAAAAACATCTTGCGGTAATAATCGCGGTCAAATCCCAACTCAAGCTCCTCAACAATTGAATATGCTGCTTCAAAACTGTCAACTATTACCCCGTCAAAATCAAATAAAATAACCTTTTTCATAGGTAATCATTATAACAATTTTAAATCGTCTGGCAAACTGCTTAAATTCCCAAGCAGTATATTTGGGGTTGATTTTTTTAAAGAATCATGATATGTTATTTGAGTTACAAATTATTCAGACACACCAGTGTAGCTTAACAAGGTGGCCCCGCCTTTTTCCCTGCGCCCGTAGCTCAATCGGATAGAGCGTTTGGCTTCGGACCAAAAGGTTAAAGGTTCGAGTCCTTTCGGGCGCGTGGAAAGAGGCTGGGCTCAGCCTGGGGTTAAAGATAAACCCAGCTAACTTGGTAGGGGCGCATAGCTCAGTTGGTAGAGCAACTCCCTCTTAAGGAGATGGTCGAGGGTTCGAATCCCCCTGCGCCCACCAAATCAAATCGCCAGACCGGCGATTTTTTGATATCATAAAAACATGGATACCAAAAAAAGTATATTAAAATTTATTTTTGTCGGTTATCTTTTTGCCCAAGTTATTGAATTCCAGTTTAATATTCTAATCACCGGCAACATTGGCAATTGGATTTTTACGCTTTTATTCTACCCACTGTTGCTAACTCTAGCTTATTACTCAACTAAGCTCATTAATAACATTCAAAACAAACAGCTAGGAAATTTCTTATATTTCCTTTTTTGGTCATGTTTCGGACTTTTTATTATGGAGTGGACGATTATTGGTAATTCACCCTGGAGCAACCCCGACGCTAACCAACTTGGTATGTTTTCCTTTTGGGCCGCGGTATTTATGATGCCTAAAATTTTTACCGATAAAAACGAACATCTCAAAAATTTAAAGAAAAATATTACTTACTATTTTGTAGCATACGCTCTAATCACAACTCCGCTAGGGCTGGTGCTGCCTCAAAATTTAAGACTGTTTGTACTAGTTTGGTTTGAAATTATCGGCTATACGGCCATGCATCTTTTTTATTTTTCTTACCTTAAAAATTATTCCATATCCACTAAATAAACAACATGTCACTTACTAAAAAATTAATCACACTTGGCGTCATTATCGCTTTAGTGTTGCTACTAGGGCTGGTTCTAATGTGGGCCGCAAACGAAAAAATACTGTCGTGTAAAAACGACGCATGTACCCAAGACATCAGGTTTGTCTGCCACAATAACGGCGAAACAAAAATGGTTCCTGGGGCATGTACCTGTGGTAAAGATTACAGCTACTACCTCGACCATGGCTGGTACAATTGTGGCGATAAAACGACATACCCTAAAACAGCGTTACGCGAAGAACAAATAAAACTGGCCATTGAGCGCGCTAGGTATTGTAATGTCAAAGAAGACTGCGTCATCATCAATTCAAAATGTCCATTCGGTTGTTCAATCGCGATAAACAAAGACCAGGCCGAAACGATAACCGGCTTAATCGAAAACTTTGATTCTGATTGTGTATATGATTGTCTCGCTGCTAAAGATTTTGATTGTGTCAATAATCAATGCGTCGTCATCCAACCATATTAAAATTCTTTCCTTGTGTAATATTTTCTAGTATAATTGGTAAACAATAAATTAAAACAATCATAAAATGAAAAAAGTTTTAGTACTACTAACGTTATTATCATTGCTTTACCCGAGCTGGTCGCAGGCGGCACAAACCGAAAAATTAAATGAAGCCCTCAAGGGCCGAATTCTGCTCCAGGTAGAAAGCTACGGCCGCGCCTGGTACGTCGACCCTGTTACGCTGGAGCGCTACTACCTCAAAGACGGCTACACCGCATACACCATTATGCGTCAAATGAGCCTCGGTATCACTAACAAAGATCTGGCTAAAATTCCCACTAAACGGGGGCAAAAGGCCGATAGCAAGCTCGTTAATCGCCTCAAGGGCCGAATTCTGCTCCAGGTAGAAAAAAATGGTGAGGCGTGGTACGTCAACCCCGTTGATGGTCTGCGTTACTATCTCCAAAACGGCGAAGCCGCCTATGAACTAATGAGGGAATTTTCGCTTGGCATTAGCAACGAAAACCTTGCCACTATTCCTATGAACACCAAACAGATTGTTCACGACACCTGTTTTAATGACGTTGCACATGTTAAATATGACGGTAAAACTTTTTCCGGCGAATATAATGCCGATCAAATTTTACCATTAGCCTCACTCAGCAAACTAATGACCGCTTTAGTGCTGCTTGATTTGGATCCCGACTGGAACAAAATCATTACTATTACTGCTGATCAAATCAAATATCCAACACTATATGTTGGCAATGACACCACCAGCGAAATTGATCTGGCAGTCGGCGATACCATGACTATTAACGATTTGTGGATTGCCATGCTAGTAGCCTCATCCAATCAGGCCGCCGCAACATTGGTTGACACCACCGGCCTAACCAGATCAGAATTCGTTTCTTTAATGAATAAAAAAGCACAGGAACTCGGATTAACCAAAACTGTTTTTTATGATGTTGCCGGACTTGACTCTCATAATGTCACCACCGCCAAAGAAATGGCAAGAATCGCTCATGAAGCTTTTTCAAAACCAGAAATTGTTACAGCAGGAGAAAATAAAAACTACACAATTAACGCAACGTCCGCAACCGGTCAGGCTAAACAAATAAAAGTTCTCGACCGCAATTACAGCCTTGGTAAATTTAACCCTGAGGCGTCAAAAACCGGATTTTTAGTTGAAGCCCAGCGAACTGTAGCAATTAAAAAAGACGGCCAAATTATTGTCGTCATGCATGCTTTATCCATGTCTCAACGAAACAGCGCTATTGAAAAGTTGCTTGCGTTATAAAGTGGAGACCACTATACTTAAGATATGACGGAGATTAATAAAACATTTAAAATCTACGGCGACAATGAAGGAGTCCTCTATTTGGATTTTTTAGAAAATGTTCAGGACGTTGCTTCAAACGTTTCGCAAGCCGAAGGCATTAATCAAAAATTAAATCAAATTTTTTCCGATCATCCGGAAAAAAAATTTAAGTTGTTGGTTGACCTGAGTTTAGTCAGTCAATCAGCCCACTATCCATCACCCCGCGCCCGAGCGATTTTTGCGGAAATGGCAGGTAAAGAGCAGCTTGAACGGATAGCGGTCGTTGCGCCGAATACTCTAAGCCGGGCCATTATGGGCTTTGTTATTCGAGCGGCTAATGCTAAAAAACCGATAAAATTTTTTAGTACCAGAGCCGACGCTTCAGCTTGGTTAAAATAAAACATACCCCGCATAATATACGGGGTATGTTTTTTATTTAAAAATTTTAACTCTTCAAGGCTTCCTTAAGATTCTTACCGGCTTTAAATTTTGGGACGGTAACTGAAGGAATATCAATTTTTTCGGAAGGGTTACGGGGATTAACGCCAACTCGTCCTTTGCGAGTTCTGGCAGAAAAAGCACCAAAGCCGGTCAACGTTACCTCCTGACCTTCTTTCAGTTTGCCAATAATAGTATCAAGCATAACATCAATCACATCTTCTGTTTCTTTTTTTGAAACACCGACTTTCTCTGAGATTGCTTCAATTAACTCGGCTTTATTCATTTTGATATTCTCCTTGTGTGCCACTCCCTGGATGCTAGGTGGCGTTAGTATTTTTTAGATAATAATAGTTTACTATACCCTAATTGTTCTGTCTAGACGCTCAAACGAAATCGCTTGCCGGGTGCGTGGATCAACTTCAACCAATACGGCGCCGACAAAAACTTCTCCTTCTTCAGGGATATCAAGTTGCATCGGCAGCTGATGTAAAAATGAATTGATAATCGGCTCTTTCTTGTCGCCGATGATTGAATCCGTTGCGCCGACCATCCCGACATCTGAGACAAATGCCGTGCCTCCCGGCAAGATTCTGGCGTCAGCGGTCGGCACATGTGTATGTGTTCCCAAAACAGCCGAAACCCGACCATCAGCGTACCAGCCCATTGCTCCTTTTTCCGAAGTTGCCTCAGCGTGAAAATCAAGAATAATCGCCGACAATGACTCAACTTTAACCTGCTGTAAAATTTCGTCTAGCTTACGAAACGGACAATCAAAATCACGCTTCATAAACACTCGGCCAATCAAATTTATAATCAGCACCTTGCGTGAACCAACTTCAATAACTCGATATCCAACACCACGAACGCCAGCCGGATAATTAGCCGGACGAATAATTACCGGCTTAGTCGCTGAAACTAAATTTACACCGTCAGGTTTGTCAAAAATGTGGTCGCCTGAAGTAAAGAAGTCAATACCAGCTTCTTGCAATTCCCGAATAATATTTTCAGTGACACCAATACCATGAGCAGCATTTTCAGCGTTAGCAATTACTAAATCGGGGGAGTACTCTTCCTTGAGTTTTGGCAAAACCTCTTTGATCGCCCGACGACTAATCTTGCCGACGATGTCACCAAAAAATAATATCTTCATATTAGCGAGCGTATTCTACTACTCGTGTTTCACGAATTACCGTGACTTTAATTTCACCAGGGTAACGCAACTCCGCTTCAATCTTACGTGCCATTTCCTGAGCCAACTTCATCGCTTTTAAGTCGTCAATTTCTTCCGGCACCACAAAGACTCTAATTTCGCGACCGGCCTGAATAGCATAAGACTTTTCAACCCCCGGAAAAGCGTTGGCAACCTTTTCCAACTCTTCCAAGCGTTGCAAATATTGTTCATAAGAGTCTTTACGCGCACCAGGTCTCGCACCAGACACAGCATCGGCCACCTGAACGATAATACATTCAAGCGTTTCCGGATTAGCGTCGTGGTGGGCTTTGGCAATATAGGCAATTTCTTCTGGTACGCCAAATTTCTTCAAGATGTCGTAACCAATCTGTGGGTGAGTACCCTGAACTTCATGATCAACCGCTTTACCGATGTCATGCAACAAACCACCTTTTTTAGCAATCGTCACATCAGCGCCTAGCATTTCTGCCAGCAACGCCGACAAATGAGCGATTTCAATTGAATGGTGTAAAATATTTTGGCCGTAGCTGGTTCGATATTTTAAACGGCCGACAATCTGGACCAATTTTGGATCAAGTCCGGTAATACCAAGCTCATACACTGCATTTTCTCCAGCTTGCTGAATTTCAATTGCCAGTTCTTTTTTGGCGCTATCAATTGCTTCTTCAATTTTTGCCGGATGAATACGTCCGTCGGAAATTAACTTTTCCAGTGCCTTTTTGGCGACATGGCGACGGATTGGTGAAAAGCCCGAAATAGTAATGGCCTGAGGGGTATCGTCAACAATAATTTCCGTGCCGGTTAAGCGTTCAATGGTACGGATGTTTCGGCCCTCACGACCAATAACCCGACCCTTCATTTCATCGGACGGTAAATCAATCGTGGTCGTAGTTCCTTCAGCAGCGTGTGACACGGCACAACGCTGAATCGCCAAAGCCAACATTTCTTTAGCCTTGCGATCCAGTTCAATCGAAGCCTGATTTTGTAATTTTCTAATTCGCCCCAAAAGCTCTTCGCCCATTTCACGCTCGGTATTATCCAGAAGCACTTTTTTAGCCTCCTCTTTAGTGAGCCCGGCGACTTTTTCCAATTTTTTATATTGCTGTTCGCGAATCTCAGCGATTTCTGCTTTCACTTTCTCAATTCGTTCGGCCTTATCAAGCAGCTCCTGTTTCTTGTTTTCAATTTCCAATAGCTTTTGGTCAAACAACGTTTCGCGTCCCTCTAAGCGCTTTTGCGCCCGCGCCAACTCCTGCTGACGGCTACGCTCTTCAGCCTTAGCTTCTTCAATAATTTTTAACGCTTTATCGTTTGCTTCAAGCAACAATTCTTTTTGTTTTGCCTTTGCTTCATTGATCAAAACCTCTACCTTGGTCTCAACCAAATCTTTGCGCTTGACGGCCCACATCTTTCGCATTTGATAACCTAAACCCGTACCTGCGACAGCGGCCATAAACAAGGCAATCAGCCAATAAATAATTTGCATAAAATCTCCACAGCGGAAGATAGAACGTTGTACCTAGTGAGACTTCAAGTTGTTTGAGAGAGGGTTTTAACCACTGGCTGTACCAGACTGGCTAGAACCTAATGCTAAAACAAAGCACATTAAGTGCTTAGCGAGTGCTAATTTCCATTGTTAGCAAGAGTAATGATGATGCTCACAAAATTCGTAAAATTAATGGAAATAATTAACAATTTCGCACCTTATCTCGTCGTAAATCAACTAAAACTTCTATCTTACCAGTTAATTATCATTCTGCTTGAAAGACTATCATATTTTTTGATTTTTGGCAAGAGTTAGACAAAAACTAAGAAAAAAGAGCTAATTGCTTAGCTCCGTGTACAAAGAACGTATCTGCTAGTCGCAGACAGTGGGTGTGGCGACAAAATCGCCGCAGCAGGGGAGAATCGCCAAAGCCCAACGCAAGGTTCGGCCATGGTAGACCACTTCACTGACGCCAAACCGCGCCGATGCCGGGATTTCTCCCTTTTTCTGGCTCTTGTCAAAAGCTTGGCGAAGCGACCTGATCGCCCGACCCTTCTTTTTGTCAAAGCGATACTTCAGCCACAGCAGTTGTGCCGCGGCCAAGTACTTACGTTGGCTAGTTCCACCAACCGGCTCAGAAATCAGACGAAACTCAATTTCGCCAGCGAATGGTTTGCCGTTGCCGACAAAACGGTCAAATGAAGGACGTAATACGCCCTCAGCCTGCATCAAAACGGGGCTTGCTACCATGGTACACATCTCCTCATTGGTTGCATCGACCACCCAAAACAAAGAACGAAAAAAGCTAACCTTTTGGGGGAAAGATTAGCTTTTTTCGATCAAAAAACTCTTCAACGACGAAGAGCTTTCTAACCATGGTATCTTCCCCGAAATTGGGCTGGAGTTAGCACTCAAGACGTTCACCGAAGTAAACCGAGTTGCTGGTCGCTATCGGGCCAGATCCCTTAGCAAGCGACACTCTTGATAAACCTCAATTGTAATGATATGGCTATCTTAGCAAACTGCCATGGTTTGTCAACTATTTAATAATCTTATCAATCAGGCCGTATTTTTTAGCCTCTTCGGCCGTCATAAAATAGTCACGATCAGTATCTTCTTCAATTTTCTTAAGCGGCTGACCAGTATGTTTGGACAACAGCTGATTAAGGCGGTCTTTGATCTTCAAAATATGTTCCGCTCTAATTTTTACATCTGTTGCCTGTCCTTCTGCGCCACCCATCACTTGATGTACCATCACTTCGGAATTGGGCAGAGCAATTCTTTTGCCCGGCTCACCAGCAGCTAACAGTACCGCACCCATCGAAGCGGCCATACCAACACAGATTGTTGACACGTCCGCCTTCACATATTGCATAGTGTCATAAATTGCTAAACCGGCAGTGACCGACCCGCCCGGACTGTTGATGTATAACTTAATGTCTTTTTTAGTGTCCTCGCTGTCCAAAAAAAGTAGCTGGGCAATTACCGTATTTGCAACGGCATCGTCAATCGGGGAACCTAAAAAAATGATTCGCTCTTTTAACAACCGAGAATAAATATCGTACGCGCGTTCACCAAATGTTGATTTTTCAACCACTGTAGGAATTAAATACATATTTTTGTAACTATTATTTATTATTCAATCATCCAAGCGGTTTCATCAAGCTGTCTTAAACGGCCATAAAGTTTAAACCCTGCCGCCTTAATGTGTCCGCCGCCACCTAATATTGTAGCCAATTTTGAGACATCAATCAACTCATCATTAGTACGCAGACTGCCTTTGATAATGCCATCAGACTGCTGCTGCAAAATCAAAGCAGCCTTGACGCCGGTCAAATTGTTTAAAAAATTCGCAATGCCTTCATTTACTTCCGTCGCCAACCGTCCCTGCAAATCTTTCTCAACAACTGTGGCAATTACCACATCATATTCATAATTATAATACATTCGGCTCAAGATAGTGCCCCACACCTGCAGTGTTTTTAATTCTTTATTTTTCAAAATCGCGTCTGATACGTGCGACAATGAAGCACCAACTAATAAAAGATCTGATGCCACCTGCAAAGCCCGATCATTAGTATTGGGATTGGTAAAATTATAGGTGTCGCCAACAATCCCGGCCAACATAGCGCTAGCCATCCACGGCTTAATCTCAACGTGCAAGGTTTTAAAAAGCTCATAGATAATCACGGACGTTGAACAAGCCTTAGTATCAATTAAATTAATGGCGCCAAACCTACTATTAGTAACATGATGATCAATATTAATAATCTTCTGAGTTGGTTGTACTACCTCCTGAATGCCGGCATAACTCAAATCACTTGAATCAACCACAACCACCACATCATGTTGACTACTAGTAATCTGCGCTGGATCAGTAACCAACTCTTTAAAATTGGTTAGCCATTCCAGGTTCGCCGGTGCGGCGTCACGACAAAATAAAGTATATGGTTTATTAATGCTATCAAGCCAACCGGCGATTGCCGACAGGCTACCAATCGCATCGGCATCAGGACGCTGATGGCAAACAACTAAAATCTGGCGAGCGCGATCAACTGCCTGATTAATTTGCTGAGCTAAAATACTATTATGCGACATACAAGTTAAACAAAAACTGGCTACTTTAGTAGCCAGTCATTCTAACTTGTTTCTTTGATTCGGTCAAGCAGTTCTTCAATTGCGAAAGCCTTTTGCTCGGTGTCGTCAATCGCGAATCTGATTTGCGGCAGCGGCTTCATTGAGAGTTTTTGATGAAGCAGATACTGCAGGTGGGGCGTATTTTTTTTAAGCTTTTCTAAAACTTTTCCGGTGTACATCGTCGGCATCACTGAAACCCACACCTTGGCGTGGCGCAAATCCTTTGAAGTTTGGACTGAAATAATAGTAGCCAGAGTATTTTTAGGAAACTCAATTTCAGTCAGAATCAATGAGTTGAGCTGCTGCCTGATTAATTCATTAATTTGAGCAATCCGATGAGACATTAAATCTAAATTCTCTTACTGAATTTTTTTGGTTCTGATTTCTTCAGTATACGCTTCTAAAATATCACCCTCAACAATAACCGGTTTGCCTTCGTAACTGATGCCACATTCCTGGCCCTTAACCGCTTCCGTTACTTTTACTTTATTAACCTGAACCTGGGCAATAATCCCGGTAGCTTTTTTGAATTTATCTTCTTTAACATCAACTTTAGCCATGGGCGGAATTCGTCCATCAATCACTTGGCCGCCGATCACCATTTTTTTATCTTCTTTGCGAAATACCGCCAACACCTTGAGCCGACCTAAATCAGTGCGAATAACTTCCGGCGTCAACATTTGTTCCAGACGAGCCTTAACGTCTTCTAATAATTTATAAATAATTTCGTAATTTTTAATTTCAACTTTTTTGTCACGAGCCAATAAATCAGCGCTCTGGGTCGGCTTAACATGAAAACCAAGCACCAAACCTTCGGCTGACGCAGCACGCTGAACATCATTTTCCGTAATATTGCCTAAACCTTTAGCAATAACATTAACTGCCACCTCCGGATGATCAAGCTTGGTTAATGAAGCAATAATCGCTTCCAATGAACCAAGCACATCAGACCGCAAAACAACATTAAGCGTTTTGACGTTTTTCTTTTCCTGGTCCGAAGTCTCGCGCGGGCGGCTATAATCGACTGCCTGCTGATTAAGCTGATACTTACTAACCTTTTTCTTCTTATCAACGTCGAGAGTAACCTGCAAAATATCACCAACGCTGGCTGATGCCTTAAGTCCGATAATTTTTACCGGCGTTGATGGGGGAGCGGTTTCAATATCTTGCCCCTTATAATCTTTCATTGACCGAACTTTGCCGTAAAAACTGCCCGAAATTTCAACTAAATCACCACGTTTCAAGGTGCCGTTTTGCACCAGCATGGTCGCGACCGGACCTTCGCCCTTATCAACGTGCGATTCAATAATCGTACCAACAGCCGGCTTGGCCGGGTTGGCAGTGATATGAACGCGTTCAGTTTCGGTTACCAATAAAATCATATCCAATAATTCATCAATGCCAGTGCCGGCCTTGGCAGAAATCGGAACTACAATAGTGTTGCCGCCCCATTCTTCAGGAACCAAATTCAACGAAGCCAAATCCTGTTTAACCCGTTCTGGATTAGCATCCGGTTTATCAATCTTGTTAATTACCACAATCATCGGCAACTTGGCTGATTTGATAATTTTGATTGATTCTTTAGTCTGCGGCTGAATACTATCATCAGCGGCAATCACTAAAATGGCAATATCGGCGACTCGGGCGCCTCGTGAACGCATGGTGGTAAACGCTTCGTGACCAGGCGTATCAATAAACGTGATGGCATTGTCCTTTTTAATCACCTGATATGCCCCGATGTGCTGCGTAATGCCGCCAGATTCGCCTTCAATCACATTTGTCTTGCGGATTGCATCCAGCAGTTTGGTTTTGCCATGATCAACGTGGCCCATGACCACCACCACCGGCGGGCGAGGAATCAAATTCTTATCACCATCTTTATCTTTAATTAACAGCTGTTCCAATTTCTGAGATGCTTCTTCTTCCGCCTGGCCACCGGACTGGTCGGCTGTTACTTCATACCCAAGCTCGCTACTGACAATCGACGCCGTATCAAAATCAATCTCTTCATTCATTGAAGCTAACACGCCGTTTTTCATTAACTCGGCCATTAATTTTGACAGCGGGTATTTCAAGCGCTCGGCCAAATCTTTAACCCTGATGGTCGGCGGAATCGCTACCTGTTTTGGAACAACGGTCTCTGTTTTTATTTCAGCGGCTTTTTTATCTTCTGCCGGACTGGTTAATTCCCGATATTTTGCTTTCAATTTTGGCCACTGTTCAACAATCCGTGCCGCCTGACGATCATCAATTTTAATCGCCCGGCGACCAATATCAAAACCAACGACCGGCAAAATTTCCAGCAGTTCTTTAGTAGGTACTTTTAATTTTCGCGCTAACTCAGTAACGTTCATGTTAAAAAAATAAAGTGGAGGCCACGGTGGGAATCGAACCCACGAATAAAGGTTTTGCAGACCTCTGCCTTACCACTTGGCTACGTGGCCGAATTTGTTAAGCTAGGACAGTGGTTAGTGTAACAAAAAACCCCGTAAAAATCAACCCGGCCCGCAAGAGGCGGGCCGGCAACAATAGTTTTAAAATTTTTTATTCAACAACTTCAATTTCAGTATATTTGATGCCCCAGCGTACGGCTGACGCGCGATCCTTCATCCAGATGTCAGCGCGATAGTAATACCGGGCATTCATTCGGTCTTGCACCGTAAAAATCCGGTCACCAAAGTATTCGGGAATCCGCACTTTGGTGCCAAACGGCAAAAAGTTGGCGGCAATCACGTTTTCTTCGCCATTCTCACACAAATTAAACCCATTGGCAGTAATACACGGACTGGCATCAGTCTGGTCAACGGTTGAAGAATAGGAAGTAATCGGTATTGTGTAGGTTTTAACTACCGTATACTCAGTTTCCTTAATCGGGCTGATTAAAACCACAGAGTTATTGGCTTCGGTTTCGCTGGTTTCCTCAATTACCTGGTCAACTGCCCGCACCACCAGGTCGGGAAGCATTACGCTGCCGTCTGGCTGGGCTGCCGCCACGCTGTAATGGGGGAACATGAACTCAAATACCAAGACCAACAAGACGATAATCTCGGTTTTACTGCGTCTGATTGTTCGTAAAGTTTTCATAGGCTTTAAACAAATAAAAAATTCCCTATACCTTGGGAAGTGTATCACCTTAACACAAAGCCTAATTTTTGTCAAGTGTCTAACCTAAAATAAAAACCTCTCTCAAATTCATGAGAGAGGGTCACAAAAGAACGGTTTGGCCCGATATTCAGGCCGAAATCGTCTTGCGACGAAGAACAAACGTGCCGAAACTGACCAGAACCACGACCAGCAGTAACAGCCCCAGGGCCGAAGTAGCCGGCACGGAAGCCATATCGCCGCCGTCCAACGGATCCGAGCCGAAGGTGTTCTCCTGACCGTCATTCATGCCGTCGTTATCGGTATCAGAGTCGTTGGCATCCAGGTCGGTGCCGGTAGGGTTGGAGTCCGGGTTGTACGGATTGTACGCCCCGTCGCCGTCATACCAGACTTCCTGGTGATCGTTTAGCCCATCGTCGTCTGAGTCAGCATCGTTGGGGTTGGTTCCCAGTGTCGCTTCTTCGGCGTCCGACAAACCGTCGTTGTCAGCGTCAGGCTCAATAACTGAGCCGGGAGGCGCCACAACGAATTCCGAGAAGTGCACCACCTGCACCGTCAACATGTTGTTGGCGAGGTCTCGCGAGATAACCGTCGCTTCCTCGGTAGTGCCGTCGGCGTTGACGGTAATTACCGACAGAGTGCTCTCGTCGAGGCCTTCGATTTCGGCGTCGGTGTACTTTACTACCAGCGTTCCGGGCGGGTCAAAGACGAGCCCGTCTTCGCCAAGATCGCGCCGGATCAAGTTACCGGTCGGCGGCTGCTGGATTTCTTCAACTGGCGTGATTGGCGTTGTCATCGTGATCGTCGCCGTGCCTGCCTTTGGCATCAATGCCACTTCGGAGGTTTTCCCAGCAGCTTTTGCCGGAGACTTCTTTGCCGCCGACGAAATCTGCGTTCCCGTATCAAGCGTTAAGCTGGTACCGGCGCCGTCGGTGAGGTACAGCGGATCAATCAACTGCCCACCTTCGGTCAGCGCCAAAACAGCCTCAATCGCCAACGTGGAAATATTCAGACCATTATGGTCGGTCTGGGTGTCGATGTAGGCGAGACGCGTCCCGCCTTCCGAAGCCGACACCAGCGCCTGGTTGCCCGCAAGGGTCATCCCAACAGGCGTCCACGTGGTAGGGCTGCCGTCAAGAAGCTCGCTGGTTTTGACCAGTATCACCTCAAAATCCGACAGCGGAATCGTTCCGGCCGGGTCCAAATCCGAGTAGGCGCCGTTGATGTCTTCGGAATAAAAGATCAACGTGCCGTCCTGAGAAAACTGCGGACTCGTGACGTAGAATGCGCCGTTGGTAAACGGGATCACCTTGCCGCTAAAGCTGGTGATCGGCAGCGTTGCGCTGTTGAGGTCTTTGACCAGATATAGCCGGCGGGTGGTGTTAGTCAACGGCCACTCCACCAGCAGGTTGTCGCCGTCCGGAGACAGCACGGGGTTGATGAACAACGCGAAGTTGCCCAACAACTTTTGAGCGGTCGCGATGATCGGCGTGCCATCGGCTTCAATCTGAATGCGGTACACGCCTTCGTTCACGATCTCGGGGACCGAAAAGTCCACCGTGACAAAACTCATCCAGTAGGTGCCGTTTGAGCCGATGGTGACACTGGGATTACGCACCCCAATGTCCGCGTCCGACAGACCAAGGTCGGATGCTTTCAAGATGTGTTGCGTCACAGTGCCGTCGGCAACCGCGACTTTCGAGATGGTTGGCCGGGTGCCGGCCGAAGAAGTAAACAACACGTATTCGTCGTTCGGGCTCCACGCGAGTGGCGACCAAACGATGGAGTGTGTGCTGTCCATCAACTGCGCAGCCGTGGCAACGTTGGTCGGGTCAATGGTCCACACCGTGTTCGTATTGCCCATGTAGGCAAGCTTGTCCGCGGCATGGTTCCAGTGGGGGTAAAACGCTCCGCCAGTCGGTCGGTGCAGAAACGTTTCGTTCCCCATGTCGTAGGTGATGAAGTTTGTTGCGTTCGCAACAAAACTTCCGACCATCATAATGATGGCCATCAATACAGTCTTTTTCATCCCTGGACTCCTTGGTTACGGTTGTGGTTGGTTCGTCTACGCTACGTGCTCCTGCCAATTGTCAATGTGCTTGTCTTCCCTCCCTGTTTTTGTCTTGATAGCCAAAAAATACAATAACGACAAAAGCATTTGTACTCTACTACAAAATCAGTAAATTGTAAAGGGTAGTATAACAAAATTTTGACTAAAAATAAACAAAAAATCCATTTTTTAAAAAATTTTTAATTTACAAATTGGGCTCGGCGTGTTAATTAATAAAAGGCAAAAGCCTGCAATGTTCATTACAACCAAACCTCAGTATATAGCCACCCACCGAGGAGAAGCCCGCAATGAAGCTTCGTCAGATTCGATTTGGACCGGTCCTCGGAGCTTCCGGGGTCCACAACTTCTTTGGGGAAGGCTACCCCTACCACCGCTGGCTCAAGCTGGCGCTACCACTACATTTTCGGTTTGATGGCATGACGTTTGTCGCCAAAACGACAACCTTGCACAAAACCGAAGGCAATATGCCGATGCGTGATGACGGCGTCACACCGCAAGAGTTTCATCCGCGCTGCATTGTCGTCAAGCCGTACCACGGCGTAGCGCTTAACGCGGTTGGTTTGTCCGGACCCGGTGCGGCTGATTTGTTTGAGCGGGGATTGTGGCAAGCACGGACCGAACCGTTCATGCTGTCATTTATGTCGACCAAGCCGACACCCGATGAACGGATTGTCGAAGCAATTGATTTCTTCAAGCTGCTTGAAGAGTATCTCGATTACTTCAACGCGCCAATCGCGCTCCAAGCCAACTTCTCGTGTCCTAATGTCAAACTCGACCCGAACAAATTGATTGCTGAAGCGGCTAGCGTCTTGGACGAAGCCCGCCGAATCAAAGTGCTACTTGTTCCAAAGTTCAACGCGCTGATCCCCGTCGCGGCGGCGAAAAAAATCGCGGATCATCCAAACTGCGCGGGGCTATGTGTGTCTAACACGATTCCCTGGAAAGATTTGCCAGCAAGCTGGCAAATCAAATACTTCGGCGACGTTGTTTCGCCGCTGGTAGAATTTGGCGGCGGGGGATTATCCGGCGCGCCACTACTGCCGTTGGTTGTTGACTGGGTGCGTCAAGCGCGCACAGTCGGCATCACCAAACCAATTAACGCTGGCGGCGGCATTCTGCACCCAAACAACATTTGGGAACTGAAAGCGGCCGGCGCTGATTCCGTTTTTCTTGGATCAGTTACCATGCTTCGCCCGTGGCGAATGGCACAACTGATTCAAACCGCATACCAAGCCTTTGGCCGATAAACCTGGAGAACCCTTCATCGTGAAACCCATTCGACTCAAAACGAAACATTTACACCTGGACTCCGGCGAAATTATCCCAGCGGTAGTGGTTTGTACACCAAATCAACCGCTGGAAATTCTCGCATACGAATCCGCGTGTGACCTTGATATGGGTGAGTACCACCACATTGCGCTGGCACGCTGTGATCCGCACGTTCATGCGCGACAAAACATTGTGCCGTCGCGCGAAGAGTTCGAGGCACTCAAAATCCACGAGGGTGAATTTGATGACGTCATCCCAAAAATTCACGCCGCAAATCTTCACTACGACGTGTATCGCGCTTCATTAGCCGCGCTCAAAGGCGGGGTCTGGCTGATTGGCTGCATGGGAAACACTCCCTGGGGACCAATCGGAGTCCAGCGCTGGCAACAAACGTTGGACTTGTACCGGCGCCACGCCCTGGTTTACACTCACGTCTGGCCGCGCCTGGAGCCTGGTGTTCCGGCAATCGACGGACAAGAGGGTAAAGACTTCGGATCCACTTTTGGCGGAGCTGGGCTGAGCGCCGATGAACGTGATGCGATGTTCGCACTGTGGGCGGGACAAGACGTTTCGTTTCATAACGACATGCCACGACCCGACCAAACCATTGATGAGTTCTTTCGCCACGCTACAGCAGCGCTGGAAGCAAAGTTTCACCTATACTACAACGGTGAAACAGTGCTACAAAGCCAGCGTGAAACCATCGCGTTGGCGCGCAAACACCACCTGCGTTCACTGCGGACGCGACACGTCCCGACCGGACCGGCGCTGGAAATGTTGTTAGCCGAACGCAAAGTTGGCGGACTCAAACTGCCCATTGAAGTTGGCCTTGATTACCTATATTGGAGCTGGCCAATGGTCGTTGGACATCGCACCGGCAAAATCAATTACCGCCGGCCGGCCTTTCCGTCGGAGCAAGATCAGCTACGACTGATTGCCGTGTTACGCGAAGTTGCTTTTGACCCGGAAATCCACCTGGGCAGTGATCACGCGCCCCATTCGCCGGAAGCCAAACAGTACAAAAACGGGCTGCCAGGCAGTCCGGGAACCAGGCTGCTGGAACACAGCCATCAAATCCATGCTCACCTTGTCCACGAGCACAATTTCACCTGGCATCAAATTGACCATCTGGCGGCGATTCATCCGACCAAATATCTCGAACGGTACTACGTCGGACATTTTGCCTATCCGATTGCCACGATGGCGTCGGGCGCGATGTGTAATCTGGTCGTTTTTGATCCGGACTGTGGCTATTGCGCTGATGAACGCATTTTGCGCACGCAGCTACACGATCCGGATTACCACAACGCACTTTGGCTGGAGCCGCTTCGGGGCAAAGTACTTTTCACTGTCGTTAATGGCCGCGTCTACGACGTTAGTGATGAAATCAAAGCCCTGAACTAGCTGTTCATTATTGAAATTTAACCAAGCTCACGTATCGCTACGATGAGCTTTTTTCTTTAAACAAAAAACCAGCGGTTGAGCGCTGATTTTTTGATGGAGCGGGTGAGCGGAATCGAACCGCCATCTTCAGCTTGGAAGGCTGACATAATAACCATTATACGACACCCGCATAAACGGGGGAGGAAACTAAAATCTAATTTGGTCGGGCTGGTGGGATTCGAACCCACGACCTCCTGCTCCCAAAGCAGGCGCGCTAGCCAGCTACGCTACAGCCCGTTTTTTAAATTAACCACCGTTTCAAGCTGGTGGTTTTACTGGTGCCGAGGGGCAGAATCGAACTGCCGACGCTATGCTCTTCAGGCATACGCTCTACCACTGAGCTACCTCGGCGTCATGGTATACATGGTGGGCGATCGTGGAGTCGAACCACGGACCTCGTCATTATCAGTGACGCGCTCTAACCATCTGAGCTAATCGCCCATAAATCCTAAAGTTGAAAAAAGCCTTATGGGGCCGCTAAAAAATTACTACCCCAATATAACAAAAAAAGAGTATGCCGTCAATCCGCCCTCAAATCAAATAAATTCTGAAGCTGAATATAAAAAGAGGGTGACCATTAATAGGGCCACCGCTCATGCCGCAAGATATCGTCAAGTGTTTCGCGCTCGCGAACAAGCGCGAAATCACCCTGGCAGGGTTTGATGACGACGGCCGCCGTGGGGAAAGAATTGTAGTCTTTCGCGCCGCAGCTGTCGTTATAACCGCCAGCACCATACGCAACCATGTAATCGTCAATTTCCGCCCGCAGCACCATACGCGGCGCCAACTTTGACGTATCGGTAAGATCCATGGTCAGACAATCACCAGTCTCGCAACAGTGCCCAACCACCACCACTTCTTGCTTCGTCGGTTTGCTGATGTGTCCAAGTCTGGGCACAGTCACCAGATGGTGCTGCATGCCGTAATCGGCTGGCTGCAGCAATTCATTCATGCCGCCGTCAACTTTGTAGAAGACAAAACCATCTTCACCAGTGTCAACAATGTCATGAATACGCATCACCAGCGCGCCGGCATGTGCCACGATAAACGCGCCGGGTTCAATTTCCACGTGCAGCCGGCGACCAGTGTCAGCAGCAAACTGTTCAAACAACGGTAGTAATGTTCGACCGCTGGACACAATGTTCATGTCGCGATCATTAGGCATTCGCCCGACATCAAAGCCGCCACCAAGACTCATGCGCGTCACTGTCGGCACCTCTTTGGCAAACGCCATCACACACTTGACTGCCAATTTCCAGATTTTAGTCTGAACAGCAGAGCCAATGTGAAAATGGATACCGTTGATTTCCAGAAAGCATGACTTGGCAATCGCCGTAGCCGTATGCAGATACTCGTGCCAGATGCCAAAACTGGAAGTCAGGCCGCCGACGTTGGTATCCGCTGATTTGCTTGAGCCAAAACCGGGATTGATCCGGATCGAAACGGATTGGCGGGGGAATAATTCGCCAAATGTCTGCAGCTGATGTAGACTGCTGGCATTGAATTTGACGCCAAGGCGTACGAACTCTTCCAGCTCGTGCGGTTCAGGCATCTCCTGACAGGTAAGCTGAATCCGCTCCGGTGCGATATCGGAGCGCAACGCGCGCCAAACTTCAAAGCCGGAACTGGCATCAATGTGTAGACCTTCCTGGTCAACGATTTTAAGTACCGCCCCAAGCGACCACGCCTTCATGGCATAGCGCACTGTCAGACCGTACAAATTGGGAAAGTCCTTAGCCCGTTGGCAGGACATCCGCAAGTTATCTTCCGACAACACCCACAGTGGTGTGTCGTATGCGTTGACCAAACTAATCACCTCGTCGTCGGACAAAAAATATCTCCGGCGATGAAGGTTTCTGAAGTTAGGACCTTTCATTGCTGTTACTCCCAAGGGTTAACGTTACCAAGTTGCGATTGTTTGAAATAGTTAAAGAGCACTGCTTAATTTAGTATATAATCATTCAAAAGTCAATTAAAAAACTAACAAAAAACCGCTTGGCAGCAAGCGGATTTCTAAAGCCTTAACAACTTATAAGTGACAAAAACGCATATCTACATCAATTCCTTTTCTACTTCATGTGAAGTAGAAGAGTCGACTAGTAGATGAAGAGCGGAATTCCGAACTCTTCATCCATAACCTTCTCCCTAGAAAGGAGGTGATCCATCCACAGCTTCCGCTACGGATGCCTTGTTACGACTTCACCCTTGTCATTGTTCTTACCTTTTGCCGTCCTACAACGACATTTGGGTACTAACAACTCCCTTGGTGTGACGGGCGGTGTGTACAAGACCCGAGAACGTATTCACCGCGCCATGGCTGATACGCGGTTACTAGCGATTCCAGCTTCATGAGGTCGAGTTGCAGACCTCAATCCGAACTTAGACCAATTTTGGTGGGATTAGCTCCGTCTTTCGACTTGGCGACCCATTGTTTTGGCCATTGTAGCACGTGTGTCGCCCAGGGCGTAAGAGCCATGCTGATTTGACGTCGTCCCCGCCTTCCTCCTGCTATAAGCAGGCAGTTTGCTGTGAGTGATTTAACACAGCATAGGGGTTGCGCTCGTTACCCGACTTAACGGTACATCTCACGACACGAGCTGACGACAACCATGCAGCACCTGTCTAGCACTCTCGAAGAAGCTCTAGTTTCCTAGAGTTTGCAGCTAGATGTCAAGCCCTGGTAAGGTTCCTCGCTTATTGTCGAATTAAACCACATGCTCCACCGCTTGTGCGGGTCCCCGTCAATTCCTTTGAGTTTTAAGCTTGCGCTCGTACTACCCAGGCGGGATGCTTAAGGTGTTAACTTGGTTAAGCGACACTGACAGGGTCGATACTGCCAATGTCAAGCATCCATCGTTTACGGCGTGGACTACTGGGGTATCTAATCCCATTCGCTACCCACGCTTTCGTCTCTCAGCGTCAGGAGTGTTCCAGTAGAAAGCTTTCGCATTTGGTGTTCTTGCCGATATTAACGCATTTTACCGCTACACCGGCAATTCCATCTACCTCTCCCACCCTCTATTCTAGAAGTTTTTCCCGCAGTCCTGGGGTTAAGCCCCGGGATTTGACGAGAAACTTTCTAAAACGCCTACAGACTCTTTACGCCCAATAAATCCGGATAACGCTCGGGGCTCACGTATTACCGCTGCTGCTGGCACGTGATTAGCAGCCCCTTATTCTTTAGGTACCGTCATTGATTCGTCCCTAATAAAAGATCTTTACATCCCGAAGGACTTCTTCGATCACGCGGCGTCGCTCCATCAGACTTTCGTCCATTGTGGAATATTCTTGACTGCAGCCTCCCGTAGGAGTCTGGGCAGTGTCTCAGTCCCAGTGAGGCGGGTCGCGCTCTCACGCCCGCTACTCGTCGTAGCCTTGGTAAGCTCTTACCTTACCAACAAGCTGATAAGCCATAGGCCCCTCCTGAAGCGATAAATCTTTACTTAACAATCTTTCGATTGCTAAGCACATCCGGAATTATCTCACCTTTCGGCGAGTTATGCCGAACTTCAGGGTAGGTTACCAATGTGTTACTCACCCGTTTGCCATGGGTCTAACCCATTCGACTTGCATGCCTTAGACACGCCGCCAGCGTTCATCCTGAGCCAGGATCAAACTCTCAGCTAAAAAGTAACTTTTTTTATTTGAGGAAAGGAAGTTACCACTAAACCTTTTGAATCCTTGCTTATTGAACTGACGTAATGATTATATGGTTTTTGTCACTTATAAGTTGTTAAAGCACATTTTTCATCGACCCTAGATACTTTGGCTAGAGCGAAGAAAAAACAGCAGGGTCCAAATCTTTAGTTGTTAGACACCACTGTTTTCTCTCAAATCTCTAGCAAATTGTAATGAATTTGAAGCCTTGTTTGTTAGTTATTCATTAACTTTAGTATCTTACACCCTTTCAGGACTATTGTCAAGTGTTTTTTGCTTTAGATTAGCCACAAAATATCAACAACTTGCCCTCTTAACTTTTTTTGCGTTTTTTAGCCATTTTTTTGCGCCAATCAGCAATTTTTTGGTGATTACCGCTCAACAGCACATCGGGAACCTTCATGCCTTTAAAATTTTCCGGTCGGGAATATTGCGGGTATTCAATATAATCTAAATCATGCGAAAAAGTCTCATCTTTTAAAGCCTGGTCATGACCAACTACCCCCTTAATATTTCGGGCCACTGCTTCGGTCACCACCATCGCCGGTAATTCACCGCCGGCTAAAACATAATCACCAATTGAAAGCTTTTCATCAATCAATTTATCAACTCGGGCATCAAAACCTTCATACCGGCCGCATAATAAAATCAGCTGGTCATATTTAGCGAGTCGTTCAGCCTCGCGTTGGGTAAATTTTTTCCCAGCCGGCGTCAACATAATCACGCGCGACTTCTTTTTACGCTTAATTGTCTTCAAGGCTTTGGCAATCGGCTCAATCAATAAAATCATCCCCGGCCCGCCGCCATATGGCTTATCATCAACCGCCCGATGAAGCTTGCTTTTGGAAGTTGAATAATCCCGCAAATTATGAATAGTAATTTCAATTACTTTTTTCTCGCGGGCACGCTTAATAATTGACTCTTTAAAATATGAGTCAAAACTCTCGGGGAAAATTGAAATAATATCAAATTTCATACTAGCACTTTAATCATACAGGGTTGACAATAAATTGACAAAAATTTCTATTTTAAGCCAGACACTTTTTACGTAAATAATTTTTGATTTAACCTTGACTTTGGATCACGACTAAGCTAGAATAAACGGAAATTCTTTCTTAGGGAAGGGAAAGAATTTGCACCTTGTTTGAGCTAGAAAGGATTAGGTAGGACATGAGCGAAGAAGATCGCGGATTTGCCGGCAGCACCAGTGCCAAAATGGCTATTATGCCAACCTCCCACACGTTGGCAGAATTGATCTACGGCCAAACCGTTAGGCCAAAAGGTTTGCCTGGCCGCAAGTGCTCAGGCTGCGGCTGCGTCTTAAGCATCTATAATACCGGCAATCGTTGTCACGGTTGCCAGAAAAAATAAGCCCTTCTGGGATTGAAACAACATGTTCGTTTGAGGACTTTGAGGACAAAGTGTCACGCTTCGTCCTCTTTTTTTTAATTTAAATAAAAAACCCCACACCATCTTTGACGCGGGGGGGGGGCGATCATTAGTTCAAAAGAGCGGCGTGGCTAACGCTATTGTCAGCAGGGTTACCACGCAAACATTCCATGACTGTATTAACCAGTTCTTGAACGCCGGTAGTGGCGCCAAAGCTTTGAACCGGCAACGACTCTAGATTATGACTACTTAACGCCACAGTGACGTTAAAGACTACTGTTGCCCAACACTCACCCAAGGGTGTTTTGGCAAACACCACTAAATCCTGATTGTCACAAGCATTACGGACTTCGGCGATCACTAGTCGCCTAATCTCCCTCTCGTCTGGTTGTGATTTCAAAGCTCAACCCTCCATATTAAGCCGATGTGCTTAATGTAAACATAAAAAATAAACCAAGTAAAATTTGTTAGGAGTAGAGAATAATAAAAAATAACTTATTTAAGCTAATTTAGCTTATTTTAATAGGACATAAAAAGACATTAAAGAATATTAATATATTTTAAAGTTATCAACTTGACATAAATGGACATTTTTATATACAATTAAACCATTGGAGTACTGAAAAATAACTAAAAAATCAAATAAAATCCATGTCCGGTTATAATCTGTTGACAATGGAAGAAGTCGCCAAGCGTCTTGGGGTAAACCTCAAGACTGTTTATCGTTGGATTGACGCTGGCGAATTGCCAGTAAGCCTAATGGGCAAACGCACCTACCGGATTTTTGAGCGTGATTTTATTCGGTTTGTGTACTCCCGGCAAATTAAAAGGAAAAAACCCTAAAATCAAAGCGAAAAAAGGGGAAACAAAAAACACTAAAATGGAGGCGAAAATGAAAAGTATGAAAAAACAAGTAAAACAAGCCAAATTTATCCAAAAACTATTGACTTTTTGGCTTAATTGTGCTAAGCTTATAACAGAGTATATCGGTATAGTGGTATACTTTGCCGGACTTGAAGTCACAAATACCCTAAGCAGGGAAGTGGCCCGGCAAAACAAAAAGCAAAAAAACTATTTTCAGCTATACACCGGATCTTTAGCCGGATCTAGGGCTAGCGTTTTACTCGCTACCATAGCTGATCAATTGAATACTAATATTCATTTTGTTACGTTTTGCTTTTTGTCAAAACGTTTTTTTGTTGAAAATATCCTGACACGTTTTGGTATCATCAGGTCGTCGCTATGCCAACTCAAAAATAAAAATAAAACGTTACAAAGCAATGATAGCTGGCTACTATCGGTTACAAGACATCTTGCGCGAAATCGATCGCAACAAAACCACCCTGATTCGCTGGGAAGAAGAAGGTTTGATTCCCAAAGCGAGCCGCGACAGTCGGGGATGGCGTTGTTATACCAAAGAACAAGTGGAAGAAATTCTTCGCTTAGTTCAGGAAACCGATTACTTTCGCAAAGGACACGGCGAATATTCACTACAACACAACTCAAGAGGAATGGCTCAATCAGAATTGAGTCAGGCGTAATCCTTTTGGGCTTTTTTATTTCTTACTTCGCAACCCATGTCTTGGCCGAAACTAAAAACTATTTTAGTAAACCGTTAGATTATCTAACGAGCGTTTTCGTTTTTTTGCCAAGACTTGTAACAACAAGCTAGCTTTCATAGTCACTAACTAACCATGCCTTTCTTCCAAACCACAACCAGGCAACTACTCACCAGACTCGGACTGCTGTCCTTGGTCATGGTGTTGGTTGGTATTGGTTTGCAAGCAAGTCTGGAAAGTAGGGCC